>CALVIA010000013.1 GCA_944329255.1 uncultured Bacilli bacterium | reverse complement strand
CCTTTTTGAGTAAGCCATAAAGTTTCATCTCTATATATTGCATCAACCACTACATTTTCATCTTTATCTTTATAAATTAATAAGTCATTCTGTCCTTCTAACATATTCATAATTCCTCCCTTCTTTTATATACTAATATTTTACTATTATTTTTGATAATACTCTTCTTATAAACCATATTTTAATTTTTTCCCAATAATAAAATTATTAAAAGATTCCTCGTTTTTGTAAAAATATGTAAAAACTCAGTTTTTTAATTTCCTTATTTTATAGGGATTTAGAGATAGTTTGGCATAAATGTGGCTCGCCCAGTTAATACTTCCTTTTTGGAAACTTTTTTCTTCATTTGCCATTACTATCACCCACTTTACTACTTTCTTCCAACAATAAATCAAAATCTGATTTATATAATTTATCTTGTTTTACTCTATATTTTTCAAATTCTGTTAGTGCTTTATCACAGGCTATTTCATGTGATATTTTACCAGCATCTTTCAATATATCTCTATCATCTGATAATAAAAATTTATCAATTCGAGTTGACCAGTCTTCCATTGTCATCGGAATATGTCTTTTAGCTCTAGCTTCTGCCAAATCTAAAAATGCTGAAACTATTAATTCTAATTGTTCTAACTCTCTCTTGCTTAAATAATTCTTTGCTATTACCACATCAGTTTCTAATATTTTCCCATTAGGAGAATTCTTCCAATTTGTAAGTCCCATATGTTCTTTCTTTGAATCTGCTCTATTGTATATAATTTCAGCTGCAGTTTGATGAGATACTGCATAATGCATTTTATTTTGTACTTTCTTAAAAAATTTAATTGTAGTAGGAGATTTAGAATCATAGTCTACACTAGTCGCATAAATATCAGTGATTTTTTGATAGAATCTTCTTTCAGATAACCTTATTTCTCTAATCTCTGCGAGTAAAGAATCATAATAGTCTTCATCAAAGAAAGCACCATTTGCCATTCTCTTTTTATCAATAATATAACCTTTTTTTGAAAATTCTTTTAAAATATGAGTAGCCCATCTTCTAAATTGAATTGCTCTATCAGAATTGACCCTATATCCAACAGAAATAACAGCATCTAAATTATAGTATAGTATCTTTCTTTTTACTTCTCTATTTCCTTCTTTTTGAACTACCGAGAATTCCTCGGCAGTTGAATTTCGCTCAAGTTCATAATCATTATATATATTTTTTAAATGCAATGAAATATTGTCCGTAGTACAGTTATACAATTCACTCATAGCCTTTTGAGTTAACCATAAATCACCGGCTTCAAATCTAACTTGAACCCCTTTATCATGTGTTTGTCTTTCAAATATTAAAAACTCCGCACTACTACTTCTAATCATTAAATCTTTTACCATCATATCATCTCCTCTCTTTACAGAATTATAATAATCTTTAAGCAGGGTTTACCATGCGGTATCAACTAAAAATTTTTACCCTATTTTTTAATAAAATTTACTTATTTAGTTCATTTTTGCAGTTTATTTGAAAAAATGTGCAAGATTTAAAATCTTACAATCCCTTTATTTATAAGGGTTTCTTGGAGGGGTTTACTAAATATTACATTAAATATTGAATTATATAATTATTTGTAAATTTTTAATATAAGTATCATTTTATCTTTAAATTTTATTTTCCACATACTATACCTATTTTATTTATATTTTACTTTCAAAAAAAATTATTAATAATATTTATATTAAATATTTTATCATATTTTTTATGATTTAAAAAAAACTCTAATGAGTTTTTTGTGATTTTATTAAATTATTCATAGAAACATAAATATTAAATATAATTATTTTTTTCTATATATTAATACTAAATCTTCTTTTTTATTTGTATCAAACATAATATCTCTTGAACTTTTAATACTATGAGTTTCTGATATATAATTTTTTAAATAATTTCTTACTATAGGCATTTTATAAATATCTTTCCAATTTTTGTCAAATTCGTTACAATCAAATGATATATCCCATAAATATCCAAGTAAAATACTTCCATCTTCTTTTAAATTATTTTTATCAATTTTTACAAGTAAATCTCTTAAATTTTTTAAACTAGTAATAGAACATAAATTAGATAAAAATATATTATTATATTTACCATCTATTTTATCTAAAAATATATCTCCATTTATATATTTAAAATATAATTTATTTATTATACCTTTTAATTTATTATAAGAATTTTCATCTTTTAAATAATTATTATAATTTAAAATTACTTTATTTCTAGATTCATCATCATCAAATAAATTTTCTCTTATTGTTTTATTATCATATAATGAAAATAATTCATCAAAAAATAAATATGATTCATAGTCTAAAATTCTTAAATTTTCTTTTAATTTCATAAATATTTCTTTAGAAAACATACTTTTATTTTCTTTAAATGGATTAACAGATCTTGTAAAAAAGAACAATTTAAACTCCTCATAAGATAAAGACATAATTGCTGAAATCTTTAAATATACATAGTATTTTGCATATTCATTTAAATCAAACAATGTTATATCTCTTGCACCATTATAAAAAGCATTTAAAATTTGATCCCCAGATGAACCAACAGTTAATAAACTTTTATCTTTTAAATCAAAATAATCAATATACCCTGAAATGTTTTCGGTAGTAAATGAGTATATTTTAGAAAATTCTTCTCCAAAACAATGATCACCATTACATACAGATGATACTGCAAATAAATTTTTTTCAAAATTTGTCATAAATTAACCCCTTTTTTTGCCTTTTATTATACATATTTTATAAAATTTGTCAAATTTTATAACTATATAACAAATAATTATTGAATTTTGTTAGAACTCTAAAAAAAATATTCAATCATTTTGAATATTTTAAACATGTTTATTAGAATTTTTTTTTACTAGATAAATGCCTTTACTAAATTCTTCATTAAAATCTTCTACTTTTTTATCAATACTTGTCATTAAAAAAGAAAAGACTGAAGAATAATCTATTTTTTTTGCATCATTATAATTAATTTTTATTATTTTTTTGGCATTTTCTAAAGCTTTTTTATCTTTTTTATCTTTTAAATATATTGAAATATTTTTTATAACATCAACCATTCCAGCACAATTTTTAAAAGCCATCCACTCATTTGAAACTAAATATACAACCACATAAGTATAATCACATAAATAAACATATTTAGTTTTTTTAATATCGACTAATTTATGTTCTTTTTCGTTGAAATTAAAGTCATTAACATTTTCAACAATTTCATTAGTTATATTTACTACATTACCATCTGTAAATAAAAATGTTTTAATTATTGATTCTTCAATTATATTTTCTTTACATTTTATTCCTGGTGAATTTGGTACCTTCTTATATTTTATACATTCAATTAAACTTATTGGTGTATTTAATTTTAATTTTTGTATAAATTTTTTTTCACTTGTTTTTCTCAAATTCATTATATACCTTCTTTATGTATTTAATAATATCAAAATTAAAATATTTTGACAACATTACCTATTCTTATTTTTATTTAATATATTATATAATAAATAATCAAATTATAATTTATTATTTTGTTTTTTTAATTGTAGAATAAATATTTTCTAAAAATTCATATTTTTTCCAATCAAACATATTTTCATATCCCAAATCTTTTGCTATTATTTTTCTTATAATTTGACTAATTGTTTTAAAATCATTTGTAATATAATACTTGTTATCAGAATTTATATACATTATGTAATTTTTATCTTTTGATAAAAATTTTAAATTATCCATTTCCTTAAATTTTAATTTTTTTATAATAGAATTTTCATCTATAAAATTATGATTAACAATATGAGAATGTGCGTGAATTACACTGCTTGCTTTCATATTACTATTTAAAATTGGTGAACCATGTTCAAATATAATTGGAAATTTATTATAAATTTTTTTAAACAAATTTCTATATTTATTTATTAAAAATTCATATTCTTTTTTCTCGTTTTCTGACAGATTTGCCATAGAATTCACATGTCTTTTACTAACAATTAACAAATATCCATCAACTAAAGAACCAATAGAAGGCAATATTAAAAATTATTAGTTTATTCAATAATTGTATTTTCAATTTTTGAAGTATCAATATTACAAAATGTACAATTCATAATTAAATCCTTTAAGAATTAATTAAATTATATTTATTTTTTCTTTAATATTTTAGATTTTCCAAATGCTCTTTCTTCATTTTTTAATATTACATCTAAATCAGATTCTTCTGAATATATTCAACTAGAACTTGGAAAATAACTTATTGTTTTTATTAGTTCTAGGTATTTGATTTTTCCAATAATACTTCGTTTTAGTTCTTTTTTCTAAAACTTCCATAAATCTATCTTTTTTTCTTTCATAATTTCTCATCCTTTTTTATTTAATATAATATAAACATTTTTTAAAGCCAAACAAATATAAAAAAGAGGTATATCCTCTTTATGTATTAGTATAATATTTTTTTAGTTTTTTTAAAATTTTTTCTTCTTCTCTTGAAACCTTTGCTTGGGAATATCCAATAATCTTTGCTGTTTCGCTTTGAGATCTATCATTGAAAAATCTTTCATATAATAAAGACTTTTCTTCATTATTAAGCAAACTAAACATTTCACTAATTTCTGATTTATCAAATTCATCATTATTTGATGGAATTATATCTTTTATGTATACTGGATTCCCTTCTGTTTTAACAGGTTCATCTAAACTTTTTATTTTATTTTTTATATTTAATGCTTCTACCACCTTCCATTCGTCAACTTCTAAAATATCACTTAATTCTTTTGAAGTCGGCATTCTTTTATATTTTTGACAAAGTAAATATATTAACTTATCGAGTCGATTACTTAAATATATTAAATCTCTACTTATTTTTATACCTTTATTTTCTCTAACATATTTTTTCATTTCTCCTAAAATATAAGGATATGCATAGGTAGAAAATTTAGTATTATATTTATTATCAAATTTCTTATAAGCATTTATAAGACCAATTACTCCAACTTGAAATAAATCTTCACTATTATTATAACTAATACTATTTGCTAATTTGTAAATCATTTTTTCATTGTTTTTTATTTCTTCTATTAATTCTAATTCTATTATGTATCATCTCCTTTTTTTTATTAAATCAAATTTTTTATAAAAATTATGTCAAAAAAAAATTAATTATAATAAATAATTAATTTTTTTTAATATTTTAATTTTGTTAATTAAAGGTAGTTCTTGCTTTTCTTTATTAAGTGCATTAACAATGCCTATAATTGACAACGTGATTATTAATATTCCAAATACATATATTATTAAAAATATATACCAAGGTGTTACCATTTTTGTCCACATAACACTTCCCTGTTGAAAAATAATTTTTTTTACTTTAATTAAAGATAAAAAAATTGAAATAGTTAAATATAACATTTGAACAAAAAACAATTTTATTCCTTCAATATTATGAAATTTTAAGAATTTTGTTTTTCCTTTCTTAAAATATATAAATAAAGAGCAGGGTCCAATATATGATAAGGATGATAATAATTTATCATTTAAACTTACATTTTTAACCTTCATTACTTGTTTTTTTGCAATACTTTTTTGTTCTATAGTTTTATTTATTTTATTATTTAAAACATTTTTTGTTCCACAATTTGGACAAAATTTGTAATTTTTTATATCTTCTCCGCACTTAATACAAAAAGCCATTTTACACCTCCAAAATTATAAATGTTTTTTTAGAATTTTAATTAAATCATTATTAATTTCATCAACATTTTTTATATTATTATCTTTTACACATTCAATTATATTAAAATTATATAATTTAGCGATTTCTAAATATGATTTCTCAGCATTTTTTAAATGAGATTCTGATTTTTCGTGTTGATCTGGTTTTTCTTTTCTATTTTTTTTAAGAATATTACTATATTCATATGGCATATGTAATAGAATTTTTAAATCTGGATCTGGTAAACCTAAAAATCCAAATTCTAAATTTATTATCCATTTATACAATTCAAGTCTTTCTTTTCCATCTAATATTTTACAGCCTTGATGTGCTAAATTTGAATAAACATACCTATCTAATATAATCCATTCCCCTTCGTTTAAAAGATTTTCCATATATTTTAAATGATATAATCTATCTGCTGCATAATATAATGATGATACTTTCGGATCAACATTTACTGCTCCTTCTTCAAACCAACAATCACATATATATTCTTTTCCTAAATATGGTCCCCCTATAATTTTTCCTGTTGCACTATTATAATCTGGAAAAGATATTCTAATAGTATCTATATTTTTCTCATTTAAATACTTCTCTAATAATTTGGATTGTGTTTCTTTTCCTGAACAGTCTGTTCCCTCTACTAAAATCATTTTACCTTTCATACTACTTTCTCCTGTATTCAATATGTTTATATTTTATTTTGTTTTCTTCTTTTTCATCTAATATTTTTATTTCAAAATTCTTTTTATCAAAATCTGGAAAAAATGCATCAGCATCTTTATCTATAGCATCTATTTGTGTAAGTAATAATCTATCTGTATATTTTATAAATTGTTTATATATAGATGCTCCACCAATAACAAATACTTTTTCATATTTTTTTATATAAATTAATAATTCATTAATATTATTAAATACTTTTATTTCTGTTGGAAAAAAATTTTTTTCTTTATGAGTCAATACAATATATTCTCTATTTTCCAATTTTTTATTTAGAGAAATATACGTATTATAACCCATTATTATTGGATATCCATATGTATTATTTTTAAAAAATAATAAATCTTTTTTTAAAGGCCATATTAAATTATTATTTTTTCCTAACTCATTGTTTTTTCCAATTGCAGCAATTATTATAATTTCCATTATTGAGCTATATCCATTTTTATGAATGGTGCTGATTTGTATTTTAAAACTTTAATATCTTCATTACCAGTAGGATTATTTTTTATATAACTTTTATCATTGATGACATCAGTACTATATTCAAAAAAATTATCTCTTTCTTTTACATCTAATATTGTCTTTTCTTTTGTTGCCATTAATTCAAATATCATAATATTTTCTTTTAATTCTTTTTTTTCTTTTTCTATTTTTTCAGTTGTTACTAATGCATTATTTAAGTATTCATATTTATTTTTTAATTCATTATAAATACTTTGTAATTCGTCTTCACTTTTACTATCAAATAATTTCTCATAATATTGCATTTTCTTATATCTTTCTAATTGCAATTTTATACCTTCAAGTTGATTTACATATATATGAGCATCTGTTATTCCCCAATTTAAATTTCCTACTTCTAAATTGGATACTTTAGCAAACATAGCTAAAAGCATTGCATATTGACTTATATTAAAAGGTAATCCAAGTGGTACATCAGCACTTCTTTGATTTACAAAGCAATTTAATTTTCCTTTTGATACTTTCCAAGTACTACTCCATACACAAGATGGTAAAACAGCTGTTTTCAAATGTGCATCTTGCCATAAACTAATTAGCATTCTTCTATCATGTGGATCGGTTTTTAATTTATTTAAAACATATTGGGGTCTTTTATACTTATTATTAATCCACCCGTATGCTGTACCTATTGTACCTGCATATTCTAACCCATAATACTTAGCACTTTTTATTGTTTTACCATTTATTAAAGATTTAGCTTTCATTACTGATCCATCTTTATTGTGTTTTAAATTCCCATCTAAATCATATACTTCTACTTCTTTAGATTCATCGTATTCACCATATGGTTCATAAATTCGATATATTCCATCTTCTGAAACTTCCCATTCATTCCATATATTATTTGCTCTTTGCCTTAACCATTCTACATTATTTGTTTGTGCTTGATATATCCATTGCATTTCTGATAATGCATTTTTTATTGCAACCTTTTTAGATTCTAATATTGGATATTCATCACCAACATTTAATTTAAAATATACACCTTCTATACTTAAAGTGTTTATTCCAGTTCTATTATCAAATATTTCCCCATTTTCCAATATATTTTCCAATAAAGAACAATATATTTTATCAAAATTCTTAATTTTATAATTTTCTTTTTTTAATTCGTAATTTTCACCATTTATTTTCATATTACCCTCCTAATATAATTATAGTATATTTAAACTATTAAAAGCAATACAAGTTTTAAAAAAACAAAAAATAATCACTGTGTGATTATTTAATAATTAAAACTTAATATTTCATTTAAATGTCTTAAAAATAAAGTAATAAAACTTGCTTTTTCAACTGTTTCATTTACTGTAACATTTGTTTTTATAATTTCTTTCCCATCTTCTTTTATAATTACACTACCAACTACTTCACCTTTTTTTATAGGAGCTTTTATATTTTTTATATCTAATTCATATGTTATTTCTCCAATTTTATGGCCTTTTTTATTAATAATACTAGCATCTTCTATTGTTACAATATTTACCGTTTTATCATTTCCTTTTTCTATTGGAACAGTATCCAAAACTTCTTCTTTTGTTAAATAAATCTCTCTTTGATATAAATTATATCCATAATCAATTAAATTACTAACTTCATCATTTCTCACATTACTAGTTGGTTCTCCCATAACTACAGCAATTACTCTCATATTATCTTTATTAATAGTTGCGGTTAAACAATACCCGGCTTCATCTGTGTATCCTGTTTTAAGTCCATCAACTCCATTATAAAATCTTACTAATTTATTTGTATTTACTAACCAAAATTCGTTTTCTGTTCCTTTTCTTAAATATGTTTCATATATTGATGAAAATTCTAGTATTGTTTTATGTTTAACTAATTCTTTTGCAATAATAGACATATCATATGCGGAAGAATAGTGATTTATTTCATCAAGCCCAGTACAATTTTTAAAATTAGTATTTTTTAAATTTAATTCTTTTACTTTATCATTCATTAATTTTACGAATGCATCTTCTGTTCCAGCAATTCTTTCTGCAAGTGCTACTGTTGCATCATTAGCTGAACCAATAGTAATACCTTTTAATAAATCTTCTACTGTCATCTGTTCGTTTTCTTTTAAAAATATCTGGCTTCCTCCCATACTTGATGCATTTTTACTTACCTTTATAACTTCATCCATTTTTAAATTTCCGTTATCTATATTTTCCATTATTAATAGTAAACTCATCATTTTTGTCATTGATGCTGGTGCAAATTTTTCATTTGAATTTTTTTCATATAATATTTTTCCTGTTGAAGATTCCATTAATATTGAACTTTTAGCATTTGGAGTAATTTCTTCAGCATTAACTATACACAAACTAAATAAAAAGATAGAAATAAAAACTACTTTTTTCATAAAACACCTCAATAAAACCTATGAGATATTTTTTCTTATATTACTACATTTTATTAAATTTACCATTTTCATAATAAAATTTATCATTATTTATTTTTCTTATAAACCTATTATCCATATTTTTTTTCTTAATTATTCTTGGCTTATTTAATACTACTACACTATTATCTTCTATGTCTGTAACCACTATTGCATTTGCACCAATTCTTACGTTATTTCCAATTTTTACATTACCTATTATCTTGGCACCTGCCCCTATATACACATTATCTCCTATTGTTGGTGAACCACTTGTTTTTGTATCTTCTAGTGTATTAGATCCAATTGTTACCCCTTGAAAAATTACTGCATTTTTACCAATAGATGCTTCGTTTGAAATAAATACTCCATAAAATCCATGTGGAAAATAAGGAATATTTTTAAATTTTGAATTAATTCCTATGTATGATGATTTTTTATTAAAATAGTCAATATAAAAACTTGTATAAATTCCACTTTTTAAATTATTTTTATTTATATATTCCTTTATATTCCATATATTTTTAAATTTAAATATAACAATTTTATATAGTAAAGGTTTAATTAAATCTTTTAAAATATTTTTTAACATAAATAAATTAATATGTTTTCCGTTATAATAACCATATTCTGTATTCATTTTACACCTCATATTTAGTATACCATGAATTTTTATTTATAAAAATAATATAATTTATAAAAGGTGATTTATGAAAAATAAAATTTTGTTATTTTTTATCATCATATTATTTTTTTTAATTATAATTTGTTTATGGAGAGTGTATAATTTGAAAAATATTTTTAAAGATAATATTTTTTATAAAGAAGAAAACTATAATAGATATGAACTATATAAAAAATTAAATAAAGAAAAAAATATTGAAAATATTATAAAAGAAGTCAATTTAAATTTAGACTATAATTTTTATGAAAATACAATGGATGCATTAAATAAAGATACTAATTTAGTTTTAGTAAATAAACATTATTTTTTAAATAAAGATGATATTCCAAATGATTTAGTTAAATTTGATTATAAATTTACTTCAGGTATTGATGTTTTAATTAAAAGTGAAGTTAAAGATATGTTCGAAAAAATGAGTATAGATGCATCTTTATTAGGATTATGTATTAAAGCTATTTCAGGGTATAGAAGCTATGAATATCAAAAAAAATTGTATGAAGATTATTTAAAAGATGATCCTGTTAATGTTGTAGACACATATTCTGCAAGACCAGGTTATTCTGAACACCAAACAGGACTTGCAATAGATGTATATAATGAAGATGATAGTTATACTGATTTTGGGGATACAGATGAATTTAAATGGTTAAAAGATAATGCTCATAACTATGGTTTTATTATAAGATATACTAAGGAAAATAGTTATATAACTGGATATAAAAGTGAGCCATGGCATATAAGATATGTTGGACGTGATGTTTCTAAATATATATATGAAAATAATATTTCTTTTGAAGAATATATTTTAAATAAAAAATAATGCTTATTTTAAGCATTATTTTACTATACCGTAAATAATTGGTTTTTTTGATTTTTTCTCTTGTTCTATGATAAATGCATCAATAACTTCATTATAATTTATAGTTTTATTTCCAATATAAACTTTAGCAATAACATCTCCTATATTTACATATTCACCGATATTTTTTATGATTTCTATTCCTACTCCATAATCTATATCATCTTCTTTATACATTCTACCTGACCCTAATCTTTGACATATTTCTGCAATTTTTAAAGCATCAATATCATTTATATATCCGCTTTTTGATGTTTTTACTTCAAATACATTTGGTGAAATAGAGATTAAATCTAAATTACCTCCTTGATATTTTATAAGTTCTAAAAATTTATTATAGGCACTTTTTGTTCTAATAGATTTTAATACTTCTCCCTGTGCCGTAATATAATCTATATTTTTAGACATACTTACCATATATGTAGAAATAACAATGCATAAATCTCTTAAATCTTTATTACCTTTTCCATTCAATATTTCAATTGCTTCTTTAACTTCAAGTCCATTTCCAATCATATTTCCAAGTGGAATATCCATATTTGTAATTAATGCCTTTGTTTCTTTCCCATGATTATTTCCAATATAAACCATAAGTTTTGCAAGTTCAATCGCCTCTTTAACATTTTTTATCAATGCACCTTTACCATATTTAACATCTAGTAATATTTTATCAGCACCTGTAGCTAATTTTTTACTCATTATACTTGCTGCGATTAAAGCCATAGATGAAACTGTTCCAGTAACATCTCTTAGTGCATATATCTTTTTATCAGCAGGAGCAACTTCTTTAGTAGTTGTTCCAATACATACATTTATTTTTTTTACCTGATCTATAAAATCATTTATATTAATATTAACATTAAATCCAGGTATTGACTCTAATTTGTCTATTGTTCCACCTGTATATCCTAATCCCCTTCCACTCATTTTTGCAATAGGTACTCCTAATGAAGCAACTATTGGGGCAATAATAAGTGTTGTTTTATCTCCAACACCACCGGTTGAATGTTTATCAACTTTAATTCCTTTGATACTACTTAAATCTATTATATTACCACTTTCTAGCATTGCTTCAGTTAAATAAAATGTTTCTTCACTTGATAATCCATTTATACATATAGCCATTAAAAGTGAAGACATTTGGTAGTCTTTTATTTCATCTTTTACATAAGAATTTATTATATATTTTATTTCATCTTTAGTAAGACTTTTATTATTTTTTTTCTTTTCAATTAAATCAACTATGTACAAAATATCACCCTCTATTCTTTTATATATTATAACATAAAGAAAAAATAATTCGTAGAATTATTTTAATTTTTTATCTATTAATTCAATCATTCTCTTTGGTTCTGTCATTAATTTATTATATAAGTCCTTATTTAATCTTAATTGTTTTAAAAAAGTAATTTCTTCATTAGAAATAGAAAAATTATAAATAGAACTTTCTTCCATAATAAAATTTATATCTTTTCCTAAAAAATAATCACAACTAACACCAAATATATTTGATAAATCTTCTAGTGTTTCTAAACTAGGTACTCTAACATTTTTTTCATAACAACATATACTAACTTTTGTTACGTTTAAAAGTTTACCCAATTCAGCTTGCGTCATATTTCTTTTACATCTTAAATCTTTCAAACGACTTCCTATAAACATTTTAATTCACCACAAATTGATTATATAAAATATATTTATTTAATTTGTCGAATTAACTAAAAAGTAACTTTTTAAAATAAAAAAACAAATAAAATTATTTGTTTTTCATTACATTATCTAATACAGCATTAATCATATTTTTTACTTTTTCATCTGAATATTCTTTTGCAAGTAAAACTGCTTCATTTATACAAACTACATCAGGAGTATCAGTATATAAAATTTCATATAAAGCCATTTTTAAAATTGCTTGATCTGTTTTTCCCAATCTATCAATTGTCCAATCATTCAAATATTTATTTGCAATTTCATTTAGTTCTTCTTCTTTAGAAATTACCCCATTTACTATTTCATTAACAAAATCATTTTTTATCTCTAATAAATCTTTAATTATAGTATTTACATCATAATCAATTTTTTGCGATTTATAAACACTAATTTGATAAAGTGAAGTCATAATAATTTTTCTTAATTCACTTCTATTGATTTCAGCCATATTAACACCTCAATTGCTTTATTAATTATAACATTATTGTTAGTTATATGCAATTATTATTTTTTTAATTCATTTATTAAATCATATAAAATATTTAATGCTTGCATAGGAGTTATTTCAAGAGGATTTATATTTTTTAATTTTTTCTCAATTTCATTTTCTTCAGTTTTTTCATCTAAATCAAATGATAATTGTTTTGAAATAACTACTTCTTTTTTATTTTCATATGTTAACAATATTTCATTTGCTCTTTTAATTAAATCATCAGGAAGGTTAGCTAATTTTGCAACATGAATTCCATAACTTTTATCAATTGATCCATCTTTTATTTTATGTAAAAAAGTAATTTTACCATTTTCTTCTAAAGCACTTACATGTACATTTTTAAGTCTTTTAAAATGTTCTTCTAATTTAGTTAATTCATGATAGTGAGTTGAAAATAATGTTTTACATTTTATTTTATCATGTATATATTCAATTATAGATTGTGCAAGTGAAAGTCCATCATATGTTGCAGTTCCTCTTCCTAATTCATCAAATATTATTAAACTGTTTTGTGTTGCATTACTTAAAGCAGTATTTGCTTCTTTCATTTCAACCATAAATGTAGAATCCCCACTTACAAGATCATCACTAGCACCAATTCTTGTAAATATTTTATCAAAAATAGGGATTCTACATTCTTTTGCAGGCACAAAAGAACCAATTTGTGCCATAATTACAGTGATAACTAGTTCTCTCATATATGTTGACTTTCCAGCCATATTAGGGCCAGTAATTACTAATATATCTGTGTTTTCATCCATAATAATGTCATTAGGAACAAATGTTTCATCTAATACCTTTTCTACTACTGGATGTCTATTATCTTTTATAAATATCTCTCTTTTTGTTTGTAATATAGGTCTTACATAATTATTTTCTTCACTAATTGTTGCTAAGGACTGCAAAACATCTATTTCAGCAATAACTTTTGCTATTTCTTGTATTCTGTTAATATAAGTTCTAACTTTATCTCTTATTTCTATAAATAAATTATATTCTAAATTTATAATTTTTTCTTCTGCACCTAAAATCATTGCTTCTTTTTCTTTTAACAAAGGAGTAATATATCTTTCACAATTAGCTAAGGTTTGTTTTCTCTCGTAATTATATTCATCTTTAATTAAAGAAACATTTCCCTTTGACACCTCAATATAATAACCGAAAACTTTATTATATCCAACTTTTAAATTTTTAATTCCAGTTCTATTTCTTTCTTCTTGTTCCATTTTAATAACAAAATCTTTGCCTGAAGATCTATTTATTTTAAGCTCATCTAATTCATTATTATAACCTTGTTTAATTATGCCTCCTTCCTTAATAGTAATTGGAGCATCATCATCAATACTAGTTAATAATAAATTATACAAATCATCTAATGTTTCAATATTTTTATAAAAATTCAAATCTTTTAAAATTGCTTTTATATTTGGTAAAACTTTTAAAGAATTTTTTAATTGCAATAAATCCCTTCCATTTGTGTTTCCGTATGATATTCTTCCGCATAATCTTTCTAAATCATATACTTCAAATAATAGTGATTTTAAATCTTCTTTTAATATGAATTCCTCTAATAATTTTTCAATTATATCATATCTATTATTAATTTGATTTATATCAACTAATGGATTTTCAATCCAATTTTTTAACATTCTTGACCCCATTGCAGTTTTTGTTTTATCAAGAAGCCATAACAATGAATAATTTCTACTTTTTAATCTTAAACTTTCAGTTAATTCTAAATTTCTTTTAGTATGAATATCCATTTTTAAATATTTATTATTATTTATTATTTTTACTTTCTGTAAATGAGTTAAACTTCTTTTTTGAGTATTAATAAGATATGATAATAAATGTTTTATTGCAATTAAATATCTATCATCACTAATATCATCATAAATTTCTTTATATAAGTTTGTGTCTTCATCTAAATCGTAAATTGAAATGTTTTTCTTATATTTATTTTTTAAAATATTTAATAAATTTTTGTCAAATTCATTTTTTACTATTATTTCATTTAATCCTAAAGAAAGTATTTCTTGCAACATTCTATCTTCATTTTTTTCTAAAAATAAAGCATTTAATTCACCAGTTGAAATATCCGCGTAACAAATAACATAAATATAATTTAAATCAATAATATTTCCTATATAATTGTTGCTTTTTTCATCTAAAAATTCACTATTCATCATAGTACCTTTAGATATAACTTGCAAAACTTCTCTTTTAACAACACCCTTAGCTTCTTTAGGGTCTTCAATTTGCTCACAAATAGCAACTTTATATCCCTTTTCTACAAGTTTTTCAATATATAAATTTGCAGAATGATGTGGTACTCCGCACATAGGAATTCTATCTTCTAAACCAGCATTTTTCCCTGTTAAAGTTAATTCCAATTCCCTAGATGCTAAAATTGCATCTTCAAAAAACATTTCATAAAAATCCCCTAATCTAAAAAATAAAATTACATCCATATAATTTTCTTTTATATTAATATATTGTAACATCATTGGAGATATTTTATTTTTATCTACTTCACTAATTTTCATACAATTCACCAATAAAAGTATATCAAAAAAAACATATTTTTTCTATACTTTAACTTACTATAAATTAAGTATTTTTAATATGTTTTATAAAATTTATTTTGCTTATTTTTCAAGCATTATTGGATATTCTATTTTATTAGGTTTTACCCACACTAATTTGTTTAATTCTTCAACCTTCCCTTTTTTCTTTATCCCAATATAATTTGATGTATGTCCAAAAATAACATCATTTTCTATTTTTTCAACTAAGATTTCTAAGTCCTTGTTTAAAAACTTTTTCATATAATTTAATTCTAATTTTTTAGATAATTCCATTATTTTCTTTACTCTTTCCTTTTTTATTTCTTCATCTACTTGATTATCCATTAAATCAGCTTTTGTACCTTTTCTTCTTGAATATGGGAATACATGAATTTTTGAAAAGTTTATTTTATTTAAAAATTCATAAGTTTTAATAAAGTCTTCTTCACTTTCATTTGGAAATCCAACTATTAAATCAGTTGTAATCGAAATATTTGGTCGTATGTTTCTAATTTTATCTATTTTTTCATAATAATATTTAGTATCATATTTTCTATTCATTTCTTTTAAAGTTTTATCACATCCAGATTGTAATGGAATATGAATATGATCTACAATCTTTTTGTTGTTTTTTAATGTTTCTAAAAATTTATCATCTAATTCTGTTATTTCAATTGATGAAATTCTTATTCTTTCTAATCCATCTATTTTGCATAATTCATTTAATAAATCAGAAAAATCGTAATCATATTTGTCTTTTCCGTAATGTCCTGTATGAATTCCAGTTAAAACAACCTCTTTGTATCCATTATTAACTAAACAATTTACTTCTTCTAAAACACAATTTTTGTCTTTACTTCTTATATTTCCTCTTGTATACGGAATAATACAATAAGAACAAAAATTATTACATCCATCTTGAATTTTAACAAATGCTCTTGTTTTGGTTTCAAAATTATCTAATGACATTGATTCAAAAGGTACATCCATAATATTATCTATTCTTAATATTTTTTTATTATTTTTTAAATATTCTTCCACTAGTTCTACTACTTTACTTTTATTAGTATTGCCAATTATTATACTAACGCCATCTATTTCTTTTATACAATCACTTCTTACTTGACTATAACATCCCATTACAACTATTATTGCATTTTTATTATTTTTTATAGCTTTCCTAATAATATTTCTACTTTTCTTATCACTAGTATTTGTAACAGAACATGTATTTATTACAACAACATCAGCCTTTTCATCAAAAGGTACTATAGTGTATCCTTTTTTTTTAAATAAATTCATTACTACTTCTGTTTCATATAAATTAACTTTACATCCCAAAGTAAAAAAGGAAACTTTCATAAAAATCACCAAAAATATTATATCACAAAAATATTAAATTAAAAAAATATATTCTTTAATCACTTTTATATTAAAGAATTAAAGAATATATTATTATTTATTGTTCAAAAAAAATTTATATACTTCATGTTTTTTTGATAATTATATTAATTTACATTATCTTGCATTACGAATAATTACAATTCCAGATTCACCTGCTGCACACAAAAGACTTTTTGGTACTACATAATAAGAACTAGCACCGTTACCATTACACTATTTGCAGGCTCACTAGCTGATGAAGAACAACTTCTTCCACTGGAATACAAATTTTGTAAACATTTTTTTTCATACACTGATTATTATATAATTCTAATTAATTTTAAAATCTTTTTTTGATATTTAATCAATAATCAATATGTATGGATTACTACTACTTCCGTCTCCACTTTCTATTAGGATATTAGATTTTAGATATAAGGCCGGCCAAACCCCAAAAGCATTGTACGCACCGCTGTCCGCGCACCCCCTGCTGTCCACAAGGAACACACGGTTGCTACGACCAGAGTGAGGCGACTTTGTCCAATAAGAACTATTCTTATATAGCCAATTATTGCTTGTACATGTTGTATTATTATAATAATTAATTAATGTCTCTGTACACTGTGTTCTATCTGTTGCATATCCATAATCACTTGGATATATTAATCCTATTGGTCCTGTCCACTCTGTTTTTACTATATCAGTATATCCTGAATATACTTTCGTTCCTCTTTCATATCCATACATTTCTTTTGGTTGTATACTTGATGAGTTATGTCCTCCCAAATACCATACTGCATTCTCATCTACCATTCTTTTTAATGTTGAGTTTATGTATACTGTTGGACATGCTTTTTTAGCATTACTCCTTCCACCATAACATGTACTTGGATAATTACCGCCATAATATCCATCATTTAAAAGTATATTTATATCTGCTTTTGTTGTTCCATCTCCTTTAGTTTTACCTTCTTTTGTTTCCCATATGTTATAACCATATCCATTATTCATATCAGATGCTGATGAATCATAAGAATAGCGTCCAATTGATTCTTCTTTTACTAGTTTAACTTTACCTTCTACTATTCCTATTATTCTCCATATTTCTCCATCAAATGATACATAATTTTTTACTACATCATTACTTCCTGCATATCTTATATTCTTATCTTCTGTGTCATCTTTTACTAGTCCATTTTCTGATGCGTCTGTATTATATAAATTTTCTATATAAGTTATCAATTTATTGCTTTTCCAATTAGCTGTTATTGTTGTATTTTGACTTCCCATTGTTAGTTTATTTCCACTTAGTATACTATTTCCACTTGTTACACTCCAACCTGTAAATGTGTATCCAGTTCTTGTTGGATTTATTAATGTTATTACTTCATTTGTTTTATATGTACCCTTAAATGTTTGACTTGTTGTTCCTCCATTTAAATTTACTGTCAATATCTGACTTGTTGCTGTATAATTAGCATTCATTGTAACAATTCCGACACTACTTCTTAGATTTATAAAATATGTATCTTTTACTTTTGTTATTCCATTCCATATTGTATTTGGAGATGTTGTTCCATATTTTGCTGTTGTTGTATCTATATTTGTTGCCATCCATCCA
>CALVIA010000012.1 GCA_944329255.1 uncultured Bacilli bacterium | reverse complement strand
ACTTCAGTATTTGATATATTATGGTCAAAAAATGATGATAATAGATTAGAATTGATATCTGAATTAGAAATAAAAAATAACATAAAGAAAAGAGTTTAACTATAGCATTAAAGAAGGTGGTTTTATGAGTAAGTTTACGTTTTTAACTAAAAAAGATACTGAAGGTTATTCTAAATTGTATATGCTGCAAAAGTATGGGACAAAAGCAGCAATAAGTGATTATGCTATTTTATTAGGTGGATATGTATCAAATGAGAGTTTTATAAATACAGAAAAAGAATTAAAAGATCGTACAGGATGTTACTGGTTAAAAACATTAAATGTACTAGAAAATGCTAATGTAATTTATTTTGATGGAACATGTTGTCAAAGTTATGTAGAAAATAGAAGAGTAGGAGCAAGACCTGTCATATGTTATTCATCTATATCCAATAATTCACCTATATTTAGAAGATTTTTTGAAGTAGAATACGGAGAATACCCACAAACAAAGCTTAATGAAAACGACTCAGAAACACTAGAAAAATTATTTTTAAAAAATAAAATTAATAAAACAGGAAAAACATATACATCGGATTCAGTTTGTTATCAAAATTATGATATTCCTTTTCAAGAAAGAAATCATATTGAATATGAATATAATGGAAGAAAATGTATAAGATTTGTAGGTGATTCAATTTGTGAAGGAAAAATATTATCTGACGGAACAGTAGTAAAAATAAATTTGCCATACTGGATTTGTGTTGAACCAATTATATGGATTATAGATAAGAAAAATAATATAGCTTTATCTAAAAAAATATTATTTTCAGGAATTGTATTTAATTATAAAAAAGATTATATAAGAAATTTTAATAAAAAAACTATAAAAGAATATTTAGATTTTTATTTTTCAAAAGAAATAGTGTCATCAAAAAGATATAATAATTATAATTTTGAAAAATGTAAAATATTAAGAATGGGAAAAAAAAACATTAAAAATACTGTAACAAGTATTTTTTATTTTACTCTACATAAAATAGAGTCTAATAAAAAAATAATGTGATAAAATAATGTTGTAAGGAGGAGTTATGGAAACACTTGGGGATAAAATTAAAAAGATGAGAATTGAATCAAATCTAAAACAAAACGATTTAGCAGAAATTCTTTGTGTATCAGAAAAAACAATATCAAGTTGGGAAAATGATAGAACAAAACCAGATTTAAATATGATATATAAATTATCAGATTATTTTAAAAAAAGTTTTTATTATTTAATAAACGATGATTTAAATTTAGAAAATACAAATGAAATGCAAATAAAATTAAAAGTTGATGAAAAAGAATATAATAGAATTTTAAATTTAATAAATAAAAAATGTAACAAAAAACGTTGTATTAATCAATATGATATATATTATAGTTTAACTAAAAAAAATGAATGGTTAAGAACAAGAAATGAAAATGGTAAATATACTTTAAATTATAAAAAGAAAAAAAATAATAATATTTATGAAAAATATGATGTTTTAGTTGACAATATAAATAATTTGGAAAAAATATTATTATCACTTGATTTAAAAAAAATAGGAGTAATAAATAAAATGAGAGAAAGTTTTATTTATAAGGACAATTATGAAATAAATTTTGATAAAGTAGAAAATATTGGATATTTTATAGAAATAAAATTATTAAATAAAAGTAATAATATTAACAATGATTTATCAAATTTATTAAATGAATTAAACAAATTTAAAATAAATTTAAATATGATTGATAAAAATAAATATATTGATTATTTATAGGTGTTATATGAAAAAATCAGAACTTATTACTTTAAAGAAAAGACTAAATGAAGAATTAGAAAGAAGAAATAGAATAAATGAATTAAAAAACAATGACTTAATAAAAGAATTTATTAAACTAAATGATTTGAATATAAATGAATTGGATACAAATGATAAATGGAAAATATTAAACGATTTACTTGAAAAAATAGAAATTAAAGAATCAAATGGAATTTTAGTATGCATAGGGAATTATAGAGTAGCATATAGTGTTTGCTATCAAGAATGTAATGATTATGAGGAAGAACTAGAATTTGATAGTAAATATATAGAATACCAGAAGTTTAAAGATATAGAAACTAATAAAATACATATATCATATAAAGATAATTTTATAGAAAAAAAATTTAATGAAGATTTAGAATATAATATTGAAAATTATAAAGATTTAAATTCTTTTTGTCATAAAAAATATAAATCATTATTAAAAAGTGAATTAAATAAAAAATGTATTTTATTAAATCCATATAATTCATTAAAAAATGAAAATGGATTTAATGATGTTAGAAAAGATTTTTTTACATTTGCAATAGAAAAAGGTCAAGCTAAAGCAAAACAATTAGTATTAAGTAAATTTACGCAAATGAAATAATTAATTATTAAAGATACACGGTAGAAATGAATATACTATCTGACGAAACTGAAGTATTTAAAACACAGAATTAATGAAAATGAACAAGAAATATTAAAACTTAAACAAAAAAATGAAAAATATTTAAACAAAGTTATTATGTTAGAAAAAGAATCAAAAGAGCAATGTTAAAACAAGTCATTAACAAAAAAATTTACATTATCAAAGTAATGTTAAAATAAGGAGGGAAATTTATTATGAATGAAGAATAGATAAGAAAATTACCAGTAAATGACGAATATAGTCAATGTATGAGAAAATTAAGAAAAAAAACTTTGAATTTCATAGAACAAAGGAAGAAAGAAATATTAAATTGTAATCATTTATTTTTATTGCTTGATAATGGTGAAGAAATATGTGAACGTAATTCATCAGATTGTTATATAGAAGAAAATATAGTAGAGTGTGTTCATTGTGGATTAACCAACAAATTTAAAAAATTAGAATTTGTTTTATCAAATGATTTGCCAAATGAATTTGAAGTAAATTATGTCTTAGGAATCCCTTATGATAAAATGACAATAGAAACAGAAATGTTTAATAAAATATTTTCAAAATCATATACAAGAGGAGACAAAAGTTTTAATAATAATGATTTAAATTTAATAAGTAAAGAAAAATTATATATTTGTAATCCTAAATTATTATACGATTTAGCATTAATTATTAATCCAGATGCAAATAATGAAGAAATATTTGAAATAATGAAAAAAATTAATTCTCTAGAAAGTTATTCAGAAAA
This sequence comes from uncultured Bacilli bacterium, assembly GCA_944329255.1. Taxonomy (GTDB): domain Bacteria; phylum Bacillota_I; class Bacilli_A; order RF39; family UBA660; genus CAG-1193. The sequence goes on along the minus strand of CALVIA010000012.1, from coordinate 15,705 downwards.
AATTAGATTAAATACTGTTGAACAAAGTAGTAATTTATTAGAAAGATATTATAAATATAAAGAAAAAGTAAAAAAATTATAAATAAAAATACAAAAATGCTATAAAACGTATTTTTGTATTTTTATTAATTTACTATTTAAAACTTAAATAAAAAATGTATAATATTATTAGGTGATAATAATGGATATAAAAAATAGAATAGATGAATTAGTACAAATTATTAATGAAGCTGATTATAATTATCATACACTAGATAATCCAACAATTAGTGATCAAGAATATGATAAATATTTAAGGGAATTATTTGAATTAGAAAATGAATATAAAGAATATATAAGAGAAGATTCTCCTACACAAAGAGTGGGAGGGAAAGTATTAGATGAATTTGCAAAAATAACTCATAAAATACCTATGATGTCTTTAAGCAACGTTTTTAATGAAGAAGAGATAAGAAATTTTGATGAAAGAATAAAAAAAGAAGGATTTAATCCTAAATATGAATGTGAACTTAAAATTGATGGACTTTCAGTGTCTCTTATATATGAAAAAGGAAAACTTATAAGTGCTTCAACAAGAGGAGATGGTATTGTTGGAGAAGATATAACAGAAAATGTAAAAACAATAAAAACAATTCCTCTTAAACTAAATGAAGATATTGATATAGAAGTAAGAGGCGAAATTTATATGAGTAAAAATGTATTTGAAAATATAAATAAAAATAGAATACAAAACGGACTTACACCATTTCAAAATCCTAGAAATGCAGCAGCTGGATCAGTAAGACAACTAGATTCAAAAATAGCAGCAAAAAGAAAACTAGATTCATTCATATATCATTTACCAAATCCAGAAGATTATAATATAAAAACACATAACGAAGCATTAAATTTTATGAAAAAATTAGGATTTAAAGTTAATCCAAATAATAAATTAGTGGATAATATTAATGAAGTTATGGAATTTATAAATTATCAAACAGAAAATAGAGATAAACTTCCATATGAAATAGATGGAATAGTTATAAAAGTAAATAATATTAATGAGCAAAAAGAATTAGGATTTACTGCAAAATATCCTAAATGGGCAACAGCATATAAATTTCCTGCAAAGGAAGTATTAACTAGATTAAAAGATATAATATTTACTGTTGGAAGAACAGGGCAAATTACTCCTAATGCAGTATTAGAACCAGTTTTAATACAAGGATCAACAGTAAAGAAAGCAACATTACATAATGAAAATTATGTAATAGAACATGATATTAAAATAGGAGATATAGTATCAATAATTAAAGCTGGAGATGTAATACCAGCAGTACTAGGTCCTAAAAAAGAAAGAAGAACAGGAGAAGAAAAAGAATTTAAAATGATTACAAAATGTCCTATATGTAATTCATTTTTAATAAAAGAAAAAGATCAAGCAGATTATTTTTGTCCAAATGAACATTGTGAAGCTAGAAAAATAGAGACATTAATTCATTTTGTAGAAAGAGATGCAATGAATATAGATGGGCTTGGAGAAAAAATAATTGAAGATTTATACAATTTAAAATATATAAAAAATATAAGTGATATATACGAATTAAATAAATATAAAAAAGATATAATGGAATTAGAAGGTTATGGAGAAAAAAGTGTTAATAATTTACTAGAAGCAATTGAAAATTCAAAAAATAATTCATTAGAAAGATTATTATTTGGACTTGGAATAAGACAAGTAGGAACAAAAACAGCTAAAATTCTTTCAAAACATTATATTACTTTAGATAATATTATAAATACAACAAAAGAAGAATTAAGTAATATACATGACATAGGAAATATAATTGCAGATAATATTATAAATTACTTTAAAGAAGAAAGAAATTTAAGAGAAATAAATAAGTTAAAAGAATTAGGTTTGAATATGAAATATTTAAATAATAGTGAAATAATAAATAATATAAACATAACTGGAAAAACATTTGTTATAACTGGTACATTGTCTAAAGGAAGAGATGAAATAAAACAACTAATAGAAAAAAATGGTGGAAACATAACAACATCAGTATCTAAAAAAACAGATGTTGTTATTGTAGGAGAAGAACCAGGTAGTAAATATACTAAAGCATTAGAATTGGGTATAACTATATGGAAAGAAGAAGATTTAGAAAAAAATATTAATAAGGAGATGTAAAATTGGATACTATTATTCCTTATAATAATGATATTATAAAAAGTGATGGTGCAATTATTACACCAAAAGATGATATTATACTTATAAGTGATAATCATGATATATTTGCAAAAAAATATTTAGAAAATATAGATAATTTAAATAAAGAAGAACTTATATTATTGAATGCATGGTTAAAAAATAATAATGAAATAATAAAAACATATTTAGATTTTATGATATATGTTTTGGGATACGATAAAATACAAACTAAATTTACAAAATCAATTGTTACAACAACAAATATTCCACATATAAAATATTATAATTATTATTTAATGGATTGGTACATAGATATAAATAAAAAAATAATTTATAATGAAAAGAATAATACATTTGAAAAAGAAATAATTACAGATCCTATTAAATTTTATAAAGATAAAGAATTACAAGAAGAAATCTTTGATATTAAATCAAAAATATTAAAAAAAGAAAGATATTTATTTTTTAAATAAATTTATAAAAAATAACAAAAATTATAAACAAAAGTAGATAATACTTTTGTTTTTTGTTATAATTACTATGAAAAGCGTAGGTGTTAAAATGAATAGTGAATTAATATCTAAAATAGTTTTAATGATAACAATACCATTTGTATTTGTAGCACTTATTACACCATATATTGGCAAATTAGCATTACAAATAGGTGCAGTAGATATTCCAAGGACAAGACACATACATTCAAAAACAACACCAAAATTAGGAGGACTTGGAATATTTTTGGGATATCTTTTAGGTTATATGATATTTGGTACACATAGTGCCCAAATGAATTCAATATTAATAGCAAGTTTTATTATAATACTTACAGGTATAGTAGATGATATTGTTGAACTAAAACCAGGAGTGAAATTTGGGGGACAATTAATATCAGCTCTTATAATTCCATTATATGGAAATATACTTTTAAAAGATGTATCAGCATTTGGTATATATTTAGAATTTGGTATATTATCAATACCATTAACTACATTCTTTATACTTGGATGCATTAACTGTATGAATTTAATAGATGGATTAGATGGTTTATCGGGAGGAATAAGCTCTATATATTTTTTAACAATAGGGATAATAGCAACAATGCAAAATAAATTTGGATTAGATTTTGTTCTAACATTTGTAATGTTAGGTTCTACTTTAGGATTTTTAATACATAATTTTAATCCAGCAAAAATATTTGCAGGAGATTCAGGCAGTATGTTTATGGGATTTATTATATCTGTTATAGCATTATTAGGATTTAAAAACGTAACAATGACATCATTAATAGTACCATTATTAGTTTTGGCTATACCAATATTAGATACACTATGTGCAATAATAAGAAGAGCATTAAAGGGTGAAAAAATTACATATGCAGATAATTTTCACATTCATCATCAATTATTAAATAAAAACTTTACACCAACACAAACAGTATTAATTATATATTTTGTAGATATTTTATTTGCAATTACTTCAATTGTATATATTTTGCATAATATTTATCTTGGATATATATTATATGGAATTTTATTATCTATAGTTGTTGTTTTTGTATTAAATACTAGTGTAGTTATAGATATAAAAAAAATCAAGAAAAACAAGTGATGGTATGGATTTATGAATGAAAAAATATTAGATATAAATGTAACAAATACATCATATGATGATTTGGAAAAAAAAATTGATAGTGATTTAAAAAAAAATAAAAAAATATTTATAATAGCAATTAATCCAGAAAAAATTTTGAAAGCAAGAAAAGATAGTAAATTAAAAGAAATAATAAATGGTGCAACTTATAATATTGCAGATGGTATTGGTATTATTTATGCATCTAAATTATTAAATGGTAAAATTAAAGAAAGAATAACAGGAATAGATTTATTTGAAAAAATTTGTGATTTTTCAAGTAAGAAATATTATAAAGTTTTTTTGTATGGTGCAAGTGCAACAAATATTGTTAAAGCAAGAGAAAATCTGATTCAAAAATATCCTAATATAAAAATAGTTGGGATACAAAATGGGTACGAAGAAAATGAAAAAAAAATAATAGAAAACATAAATAAAAGTAATGCAAATATTGTGTTTGTTGGGTTAGGAAGTCCGAAACAAGAGTACTGGATATATCAAAATATGGATAAAATAAATGCAAATATATTTATGGGAGTAGGTGGCACTTTTGATGTTATATCAGGAAGTATAAAAAGAGCACCAAAAATTATAAGAAAGAGTGGTTTAGAATGGTTATATAGGTTATATAAAGAACCAAAAAGAATTTTTAGACAAATTAAATTGATTAATTTTATTTTTTTGTTAATTAAATCTAAATATGTTGAAAAAAAAAAATAATTAATATATAATTTTAAATGTGTAATATTTGTTAATTATATAAAATAAGTAAGTTTTTTATTACATAAAATTTGTGAGGTGATTTAAATATGAAAGTAAGTGTAGTTGGTTTAGGTTATATTGGATTACCGACTTCTTTAACCATGGCATGTGCAGGGCTTGAAGTGGTAGGTATAGACTATAATAAAGAATTAGTAAAATCTTTAAACGAAGGAAAAGTGACTTTTGAAGAAAAGGGATTGAGGGAATTATTTGATGAAGCAATAAAAACAAAAAATATTAAATTTGTTTCTGAATATCAAAAATCAGATATATATATTGTATCGGTTCCTACGCCTTATGATAAATTTTCAAAGAAAATTGATTGTAGTTACGTAGTAAATGCTATAAAAGAAGTATTAAAAATTTGTGATGATGAAACAATAGTTGTAATTGAATCAACCGTATCCCCAGGGACTATTGAAAAAGAAATTAAGCCATTAATTAATAAAAAAGTATATCTTGCGCATGCTCCAGAAAGAATAATACCAGGTAATATGATGTATGAGTTAAAACATAATTCTAGAACAATAGGAGCTGATAACAAAGAAATTGGAGAAAAAATTGCAAATATATATAGAAAAACTACAGATGGAGAAGTTATTGTTACAGATATAAAAACTGCAGAGATGACAAAAGTTGTTGAAAATACATTTAGAGCTGTTAATATTGCATTATCGAATGAACTTGCTAAAATTTGCAGTCATGATAATATGGATGTGTATGAAATTATAAAGATTTGCAATATGCATCCAAGAGTAAATTTGTTAAATCCTGGACCAGGTGTTGGTGGACACTGTATTTCAGTTGATCCATGGTTTTTAGTTGGAGATTATCCTATGCTGACTAAGGTAATTGGGGCGGCAATGAAGGTAAATGATTCTATGCCAAGCTTTGTATTGAAAAGAATTTCAAAAATAATGGAAGAAAATGGACTTAGTGATTATAAAAGAGTTGGACTATATGGTTTAACTTATAAAGAGAATGTTGATGATTTTAGGGAAAGTCCAACATTACAATTATTAGAATCACAAAAAGATCATTTAGCAGAAGGTTTAAAGGTATATGATCCATATATAAAAAAAGATGTTATTAAAAACCAGTATCATGATTTAGATGAATTTTTAAATAGTGTCGATTTAGTTGTAATTATGGTAAAACATGATGAAATAAAAAATAATTGGGATAAAATAAAAAATAAAATTATTTTTGATACCCAAAACATTTTTAATGGTGAAAAAATATATCATTTGTAAAAAAAATTTACTTTTGTCGATTTATTGATAAAAGTAAATTTTTATATTCCTAAATAAGAAAAATTAAGTTATAATTAATTATGAAAGAAATGAAAGATAGGTGTGTTTATGAAAGATTTTATAACAAAATTTAAAAAATACAATCCATTTGCATTATATTCAGCGAAAGCGGAGCTAAAAAGTGAGGTATCCAATTCATATCTTACATGGATATGGTGGATATTGGATCCACTATTATTTATGCTGGTATATGTATTTATGGTAGATATAATATTCAAATCAAATGAAGAAAAATTACCAGTTTTTGTTATGTCTGGATTATTACTTTGGAATTTTTTTAATAAAAATGTTATGTTATCTGTAAAAATAATTATAGGAAATAAATCCATTATATCACAAAAATATATTCCAAAGTATATGTTGGTAATACAAAAAATATATGTTAACTTTATAAAATTTTTAATATCTATTGGTATTTTAATAATATTAGCAATATTTTATAAGGTACAATTGTCATTTAATATTATATATTCAATACCACTTTTAATTTTATTATTAATTATTTCATTTGGAATTTCAAATGTTTTTGCACATTTTGGTGTTTTTATCGAGGATTTAGCTAATATTGTACAAGTATTATTAAGATTGATATTCTATCTTTCGGGTATTTTTTATTCTATAAGTGATAAACTGCCTAGTAATTTATATAATATTTTTATTAAAGTTAACCCAATGGCTTATATTATTGAAGATTTTAGGAACATATTTATGTATCAAAAAACGTTAGATATAAAATTATATTTTTATTGGTTATTTATAGCAATAATTATTTCAGTACTATCTATAAAACTTATAAACAAACATGAAAATTCATATGCAAAGGTGATGTAAAATGAAAAAAGAACATTCAATAATTGTTAAAAATTTAACTGTAAAATATAAAACAATGAAATCATTTAAACTGAAAACAAATATATTTAGAATATCTAGGAAAAGAGAAGTTTTTGAGGCGTTAAAAGATATTAATTTTGAAGTAGAAAAAGGAAGTGTAATTGGGATTATTGGCCAAAATGGCAGCGGAAAAACAACGCTATTAAAAACTATTGCTGGTATATTCTCCCCAGATGTTGGAACCGTAGACATAAAAAATAATTCTGTTGCACTATTGTCAATTGGCTTAGGTTTTAAACCTGAATTATCAGGTTACGAAAATATATATTTGTCAGGACTTCTTTTGGGATTTTCAAAAGAAAAAATTAAAAGAAAAATAAAAGAAATAATAGAATTTTCAGAATTAGAAGAGTTTATATACAAACCAGTAAAAACATATTCAAGTGGTATGCACTCAAAATTGGCATTTTCTATTACAGCTCTTTTAGATACAGACATTTTGCTAATCGATGAGGTATTAAGTGTAGGAGATGTTAATTTTAAGGCTAAAAGTTATGAAAAAATAAAAGAAATAATTAGGGATGAAAAGAAAACAGTATTAATCGTTTCACATAGCATGAGTACTTTAAAAGAAATATGTACAAAGACAATATGGCTAGATAAAGGAAAATTAATGGATTTTGGTGATACTGAAAAGGTTATATCAAAATATGAAAACTATATGGAAAGTATAAAAAAATAAGGAGAAGTTATGAAAAGGTGGATAAAAAAAATTTGCTATCCAATTTTAAAATTAATAAAGAGAATAAAAATTAAATTATTTAATAATGGAATATATTCTATTATAAGTAGAGTAAAAAAAATTTTTTTGCATAAGTTAAGTGAAAATATAATTTTTTTTGATAATTTACAAAAAATAGTTAATAATATACCAGATTCTAATGGATCAAATTATTATAATAAAATAAATATAAAAATAGGAATTATAACTGATGAATATATGTTTAATTATTATAAGGATTCGGTTGACTTGGTATATATTAGTTATGACAATTATAAAGAGATAGTAGATTGCGTAGATGTTGTTTTATTTGTAAGTTGTTGGCGTGGTATTAAAAATAATGATTGGCGTGGTATGTCAACTGAAATCGGAAGGAAAAAGGTAATAGATGTATTCAAATATGCACATAGTTTAAATAAAAAAACAATATTTCAAACGATAGAGGATCCTAGTAATTTTGAATTATTTCTTCCAATAGCAAAGTGCGCTGATTATATTTTTACTACTGATTCTGATATGATTGATCAGTATAAACAAAGAACCAAAAATAACAATGTTTATATGTTAGATTATGGAATAAATCCTGTTTTTCATAACCCTATTGGATTTAAAGAACTAAGTATAAAGCAAAAAAATACAGTATTTTTTGCGGGTAGTTGGGCACCAAGATATAAGGAAAGATGTGAAGATGCTAAAATTTTATTCGATGGAACAATTTTATCTGGAAAAAATTTAATTTTAGCAGATAGAAATTATTTTATAAAAGGATATGATTTTCCAAATAAATATTACAAATATATAATTCCTGCAATTGATCATTCATTGTTACAAAAAACACATAAGTTATTTGATTGGGCATTAAATTTAAATAGTATTAAATATAGTCCTACAATGTGCGCTATGAGAATATACGAGTTACAAGCAATTGGTAATTTAATGATTTCAAATTATAGTATAGCAGTAAGCAATAAATTTCCAAATATTTTTATTGCTAAAACTCCTTTAGAAGTTTCTAATATTTTAAATGGATATAGTGAAATAGATATATATAAGATGCAGGTTGATGGGATAAGGAATGTAATGTCTAATCATACTGTGTATAATAAATTAAACTATATTTTTGAATGCATCAACGAAAAGAAATATATTTCTAAAGAAAAAGCAGTTTTAGTAGTAGGTATTGCAAATAAATCTGATATTAAAAATATGTTTGAAAAACAAACTTATAAAAATAAATCTTTTATATATTTAAGTGAATTAAATAATGTTAATTTAAATGATTATGACTATGTTGCAATTTTTGATGATAAAATTAATTACAAAAAGTATTATCTGGAAGATATGATTAATGCATTTAAATATACAAATTCTGATTTTATTACAATTGAAAGTAGCATTAAAGATAATAAAATATTAGGAATTAATCATAATTATGTTAATAGTTCTAAAAAAATAGATTTAGTTGTATACGATAGGAAAAAGTATAATATAAAAAATTTAATAAAGAAAGGTTTTATAAGTGGTAAAGGTTATAGTATAGATCCATTTCAAATAACTAATCTAAAATATGAAAAATGTGAAAAAAAAGAATTATCTGTTATTATACCTATTTATAACAACGGAAAATATTTAAAGCATAGATGTTTTAATAGTTTATTGAGAAGCAGTATATTTGATAAAATGGAAATAATATTAATTGATGATGGTTCAACCGATAACAATACAAAAAGTATAATAAATGAACTTGCAGAAACTTATTCTAATGTAAAAACATATATGTATTATGGTAGAGGAAGCGGAAGTGCTTCAAGGCCAAGGAATAAAGGAATTGAAATTTCCACTTGTGAATATATAACTTTTCTCGATCCAGATAACGAAGCAATTAATGACGGATATTCTAAATTACTTAAAATTGTAAAAAACAAAAAGTATGATTTTGTATATGGAAATATTATTAAATTTAGTGACAAGGAAATTACTTTAAAGTATTTTTCAAATAGTAGAGAAGTGACAAATCCTAAAGATACTTTAATAAATGCTAATTTTAAAACTAATAGTATACAAGCATGTGTTATTAAAAGAGAATTCATATTAAAGAACAAAATATATAATCCTATTGGTGCTGCTGGACAAGATTCGTTTTTCTTTCAGGAAATGATGATAAATGCCAATAAAGTATATTATTTGGATGAACCCATACATATTTACTATGCATTAAGAGATGGGTCTATTGTAAATAATATAAATAGAAAATTTTTTGAAAAGTTTTTAATTATGGAAAAATACCAAGTAAAAAAATTAAAAGAATACGATTTGTTAGAAGAGTATAAAGAAAAAAGATTTAAAATATTTTATAAAAATTGGTATTTAGAGAAACTAAAAAATGTGAAAAATGTAAAAGAGAAAGAAAAATCAAAAGAAATAATAAAACAAATAAAAAAATTATATTGAGGAGAACGTTATGATAAACAAGCTTAGATATTATGCTAAACATCCTAGGGTATTGCCTGGAAAATTAAAAAGAAATATCTTTAAAATTAATAAAAAAATATATAATAAAATTTATAAAATTAAAGATAAAATTATTAATAAAATTCATAAAATACATATACTGATTAATAAATATCCAACAGTAACAGTGGTAATACCAACGTATAAAAAAAACGATTACATTGATGAAGCAGTTAATTCTGTTTTAAATCAGAATTATAAACCAAATAAAATAAAAGCAATTTTATCTGTTAATGGGGATGATCAAGAGTATTATTTATTTTTAAAAGAAAAATATAAGGAAAACAAAAATATAAATGTAGTATATACAAAAGAAAAAGGAGCAGCACATGCTAGGTATTTTGCATTACAGTTTTGTAAGACTAAATATATAACATTTTTAGATGATGATGACTTTTTAACAAATAATTATTTTAAGGAACTTTTATGTAAAGTAAGAAGAAAGACAAAAATAATAATTAGTAAATTATATGATTATGAAAATGGTGTTTTGAACGACAAAACTTATATAAATGATACAATAAGTAAATTTAATAAAGATTTAACATATGATTATTTTGACATTTCTAGTTTATTTTGTATAATTTGTGGAAAAATATATTTAACTAAATATTATAAAATGTTTGATTTTGTAGGATTTAATTTAAATAACACAGAAGATGTATGGTTTTGGGTAAAAAATGTTAGAATGTTGAATGTATTGAAAGAAATATCCAAGATAAGCAGTAAAGAAGGATATGTAAGAAGGATTATTTCAAATAGTGTTAGTAGAAGTAGACCTAATAAAGAAAAACAATTTGATTTTTATATTTTAGATAAAATAAAATACATTGAAATGTATGAAGAAGAATTATTAAAAGATTATAACGATTTACTTGCAAAAAGATTTATATTAAACAAAATAAATTCACAATATAATATGTTGCTAAATTATTACAAAAAACTAGAATTTAAAAAGAAAAATGAAGTAATAGAGTTGATAAAAAATAAAAATATAATGTTTTTTAATAAAAGTAAATTAGGGTTAAAAAGAGGAATAGCATTTTGTCATAATTTTCCTCCATTTATAGATGCATCTTCAATGGTAGCTTCTAAAAGATTATCTAAAATTAGTGAACTTGAAGATGATATTATTAGTTGGGATGTAATACAAGCCAATATGGTAGGTAATAGAGAAATAGATAAATTTTATCAAATGTTTTATGCTCAATATCAATATACTAATATAATTAGAACAAATGAAAAAAAAGCGTATTTTAATGAAAAAAGTCAATATTTATGGGGAAAAAATGCGTTTGAAATAATTAAAGACAATGAATACGATTATATATATTCAAGAAGTCTTTGGGCAGGTTCACATGTTGCTGCAAGTATGTATAAAAAGATTCATCCCAATGCTATATGGTATGCTGAATTTTCAGATCCTATATATAAAGACACAAGTAATAGTGTAAGACCAGTTGCAAAAAAATATGAAAAAGAAGAAGCATTTTTAAATACTTTTTGGAAAGATTTAGAAGATGATGTATTTATAAATGCAGACAAAATAATATTTACCAATAATAATCAAATGAAATATATGACAAATAGAATAAAAACATATGATATTAGTAATAAATGTTTAGTTTTGAATCAACCTGTAATAGACAATAAATATTGTAAAATAATTAATTCAGATTATTATTTAGACAATAGTAAAATTAATATTGGATATTTTGGGACATTTTATGCTAATAGAAATCAAAATGATTTAATGACATTTTTAAAAAATCCAAATATTGTAATGCATATATTTACAAACGAAAGTAATATAAAAGAAGAAAAAAATTTAAAGATAAATAAACAAGTATCTAATTTAGAGTTTTTAAATATTGCATCTAAAATGGATTATTTATTTTTAAATGATATTAATTTTAAAGGTAATATAAATCCATATTTACCTTCAAAATTGGCAGATTATATTTCAACAAAAACACCTATAATTGCAAAAGTTTACAAGGGAACAGAATTATATAAATATAGTAATCCACAAATTATAAAAACATTTATTATAGATGAAAGTTTTATAAATACACTACATAAAAAGCTTAACAATTATAACACAGACATTATAAATATTAAAAATTACAAAGAGTTTTACACAAGTAATAGTATAAATTTTGAAAAAGAGGCAGAAAATATTATTAATGGAAATGTAAGTCTTGGATTCAATTTGGAAAAAATTAATTTTATTATTGGGAATAAAATAATTTGGGATTTTGACAAAAAAATTGATAATGAAAACACATTTTATCTTTATTATTATGGATTAAGGATGATTTATATACTTACAAAATCATATATAATAAATGGAAATGTAAAATATATAAATTTATGTAAAAAAATTATTAAATCATTTTATTTTAATTATAAAAATATTAAAAATAAAATGCTTTATAATGATCATGCACAAGCTGAACGAATAGAAAATGTAATATTTTTTCTATCTATTATAATAAAAAACAATTTAAATAATGATATTGAGAAAGAATGTATAGCAATAATAAAAGATGCCTTTGATAAACTTATGAAAGATGAGTATTATCAAAAAAATCACAATCATGGTATTATAGTTGATAAATCACTGTTAATTGCATTATATTTTTTAAATGAAAAAGAAGAAAAAATTGAGTATGTTGCAAATAGATTATATGAACAATTACAAAGTGGATTTAATGAAGATGGAGTGCATAGAGAAAATAGCACAGACTATCATTTTACTATGTACGAAAATATATTATGTTGTTTAGAAGTGCTTTTAAAATTAAAATACAAAAACATAGAAAAATTTAAAAATAAAATAAATAAAATTGACGAATATATAATATACTCGTTAAAACCAAATTTAAGTAGAAGTGTTTTTGGTGATTCAAAGGGTGGAAAAGGATTGCCAAAAATAAGTGTTAACAATGATAATTTAAAATATGTGTTATCATCTGGAAATAGAGGAGTTAAACCCACTTCATTATTTAAATATTTTGACAGTGGTTATATATTTTTTAGAGAACATTTTGAAAAAGAAAATTATGAAAATTCAACATGGTTATCTTTTAAAGCAGGTTACACTACAAGGATTCACAAGCATTTAGATGATTTGTCAATATGTTTATATACAAAAAAACATAATATTTTTATAGATCCTGGTATGTATAATTTTGTATATAGAGATAAGATAAAAGATTACATGGAATCAATTCCCGCACATTCAACAATTTTTATAAAAAATAAAACATATTCAAAAGCAAGTGGTAATGGAAAATATTTTAAAATTATTAGACATCAATTAAGAAAAGATTATGATTATGCATGTGCTTTTTGCAATTTATTTGATAATATAACAATTTATAGAAATATATATTATGTAAGGAATTTAGATTGTATTTTAATTAATGATAACATTTATTCAAATGAAGAAAATGAATATGTACAATATTTTCATCTAAGTAATGATGTATCACTAGTTAATAATAAAAAAGATAAAATTACACTTAAATTAAAAAATAACAATTACAAAATAGATATTAAGCAATTAAATAAAGTAGATAAATTAAATATATTAACTGGACTTGATACTATTCCATATTCAATAAATACTAAAGGATTTGGTAAGTATGAAGAAACAAAAACATTAGAATATAATAAGAAATCAAATAATTATTCATTTTTTACATTGATAGATATATATAATAATTCTAAAGTAAAAGTTAAAAGTTTTGAAAATAACATAATTATTTTAGAAAAAAATAATAGTGAAATTTTTATAAATATAGAAGAAAACACTCCATTATATACTAATATAGATAAAGTTGATGTGAAATATAAAAATGGATTTTTAGAAGTAATTAATAATTCTAATTTAATATATGAACATACTATTTATGTGTATAAAAGCAATGGAGAAATAGTAAAATTACCATATACTATGGAAAAAAGAATAAAAACAAAATTAGATTCTACTAATGAGTGTATCATAATGTATTTTGTAAGATCTAAATATTATGAAACATATAGCGGAATATTAGCAAAAATAAAAGAAGATAATACAGGTTTAAAAATACATCAATATCCACATTTATGCATTCCTAAAATAATTAATCATTGTAAAACAAACAATGGATTAAATTACAAATTTAAAGTAGATATTAACTATGATAACATTTGTAATTTTAAATGGTTTGTATATCTGAATGGAGCGCAAGTGTATTCGGTTACAAATAATTCTGATACATTTGAATATATTTTTGAACAGGATGGAGAGTATGTAATTATTGTTTCAATTAGTGATAAATATTTTAAGGAATTTGACTACTATGAATTTGATAAGATTATTATAAGGAGTAAATAAATGAATAAAATAAAAGTAATGAGTATATTTGGAACTAGACCTGAAGCTATTAAAATGGCTCCTCTAGTTAAAGAATTAGAAAAAAGAAATGAAATAGAAAGTATTGTTTGTGTAACTGCACAGCATAGAGAAATGCTTGATCAAGTTTTAGATACATTTGATATTAAACCAGATTATGATTTAAATATAATGAAAAATGGTCAAACATTAGCAGAAATTACTACTAGAGCTTTGGTAGGATTAGAAGAAGTTATTAAGGAAGTTAAGCCAAATATTGTTTTGGTTCATGGAGATACAACTACAACTTTTGCAGGTGCATTAGCAGCATTTTATAATCAAGTAGATATAGGACATGTTGAAGCTGGATTAAGAACCAATGATAAGTATTCTCCTTTTCCAGAAGAAATGAATAGGCAAATGGTTGATTGCATGACTGATATGTTTTTTGCTCCAACTAATTTAAGTAAAGAAAATTTATTAAAAGAAAATATTGATCCATCAAAAATATATGTTACAGGTAATACTGCTATTGATGCCATGAGTACTACCATAAAAAGTGATTATAGTAATGAAATATTTGATTGGATAGGAAAAGATAGAATGATTTTGCTTACTGCACATAGAAGAGAAAATCTTGGTGATCCAATGAGAAATATTTTTAAAGCTATTAAACGAGTTTTAGATGAAATTGATGATATTAAAGTTGTATATCCAATACATAAAAATCCGAAAGTAAGAGAAGTAGCTAATGAAATATTTAAAGATAATAATAGAGTTAGGTTAATTGAGCCTTTGGAAGTATTTGATTTTCACAATTTTCAAAACAAATCATATCTAATATTATCAGATAGTGGTGGTGTGCAAGAAGAAGCACCAAGTTTAGGAAAACCAGTTCTTGTTTTAAGGGATACAACAGAAAGACCAGAAGGAATAGATGCAGGAACTTTAAAGTTAGTAGGAACTAATGAAGAAAATATATACAATGAAACAATTAAATTACTTACTGATAAAAATGAATACAATAAGATGAGTAAAGCATCTAATCCATATGGAGATGGACATGCAAGTGAAAGAATTGTTGATGAAATAATAAAAAAATATAAAAAATAATTTGATAGAAGCTTTTATTAATTGCAATTATATTTGAAATAAGCAATATTTAATAAAATTGCTTATTTTTTATTTTATAAATATAAAAGAAATGGTATTATATCTATATCAAATGAATTAAATAAAAAATCTAACTTTTATAATGATAATTTTTTATATGTAAAATAAATATTTAAAGCAAATGGGG
>CALVIA010000011.1 GCA_944329255.1 uncultured Bacilli bacterium | reverse complement strand
GCATCATACCCAGAACTTCATTGCTCTCAGGTGGATGTGGATACATCTCTTTCCTCTTTTCAAACATTTTAATTATATTATAAATATATGATTTTGTCAATTATTTTATAACTTTTAATTATTCACATATTTTATAACTTTTAATTATTCACATATTTTATAACTTTTATTTATTAACCTATTATTTTATAACTTGTTAATTTAAATATTTATAACGAATATTTGTAACTTGTTAATTTAAATATTTTTAACATACATATAATCTAAAATTAAAATTTATTTTTTTGAAGTAATGTTTGTAACTCAGTTAGTGTAATAACCTTTGAAAAATAATATCCCTGTATTGTATTACAATTTAATTTTTTTAGCATATCATATTGTTCCTTTGTTTCTACACCTTCGGCTGTTGTTTTTACCTTTATAGCCATAGCCAAATTAAATACATATTCTAAAATTTTTCTACCTTTTTCACTATTATCATTAATAAAACTTTTATCAATTTTTATTTCATCAATATCTAAGTCTTTTAATGTTGATATAGAAGAGTAACCTGTTCCAAAATCATCAACCAATATATTAAATCCTAATTTTTTCAATTTATTAACAGAATTTTTTATTAATTTATTATTAGATAAAATAGTTCCTTCTGTTATTTCTATTTCAATATCATTTGAAGAAATTCCATTTTCTTTAATTATTTTCAAAAAATCTTTAATAAAATTTCTCTCTTCCAACTTTTTTCTTGATAAATTAATAGATATTGGAACCATTTTTATATTCTTTTCTTTCAATTTATTAATATCTGCAAATACTTTTTTGAAAACATAATTATCTATAATAGTAATAAATCCCGACTCTTCAGCAATTGGAATAAATACATTTGGAGCCACCATCTGTCCATTATTATCAATAAACCTAATTAAAGCTTCTGCACCAACTATTTTTTTTGACATACAACCATATTTAGGCTGATAATTAATTTCTAGTTTATCATTTTCTACTGCCTTAATTAGTTTATCTAATAATCTTTTATTTTCAATCATTGTATTTAAGATTTTATCATTAAATATTCCATAATAAGTATAGTTTTCATTTTTTACATTTTTCCAAGCAATAATAGCTTTATTTTTAAGATTATCAACACTTTCATTCAATTTAGTAAATGTATATATTCCAATGCTAGGTACTAATACATAATCACTATTTAATATTTTTAAATTACAAATATCGTTATATATTTTTTCAATAAAGCGTAACAACTTTTCTTCATTTCCATATTCATAATATATCATATAATGATCAGCCATTTCTCTAGTTGAAAAACCATCTTTCGAACATTCTTTATCAATAATATTAGTTATTTGCTTAAGTATTTTATTGCTTTCTTCATATCCAAATAAAGTATTTACCAATTTAAAATTATTTATATCTAAAGCCATCAAAGCCTTTTTCTTATGATTATTTCCTCTTAAAATTATTTCATTATAAAATTTAGTAACCGAAAAACCATCTGTAATTGGATCCACATAAGTTAATTTATATAATTTTTTATAGTTAATAATCATTATAATTGAGAATAAAATTAACAGCATTATCATTATACCTATTGTAAATAAAAAAGCCATTTGCGTTAAACTATTTGTTAGACTTGGTACAATCATTAAAATATACCAATCGCTTATATCTAATGAATGATAATACATTTCTTTATTTATTCCATCAAGAAAATTAATTAAACCTTCTTCATTATTTTTTATTTTTTTCTTCAATATATTTACAACATTTAAATTATTTTTATCTGTTTTTAACATTTCATCAAAAATATTTATAAAATTAGAAAAATTATTTTTGTTGCTACAATTTAATATTATATTTCCATTGCCATCTATAATATAAGTATAACCTTTTCCATTAAATGTTGGTATTGATAATTTAGACAAAAATGGTATTAAATCATAAGAAAAAAATAAATACCCTTTTTCTCCCTTATTAGATATAACTTGTTCTCTTATAAATATACTGTATTGATTGTCAACAATATCGTTATCTAATATAATTAAATCTTCTTTATCATCCAAATACTTAAAAAAATCTTTTTCCAAGGTTATAAATTCCCCATTAAAAGACATATATATTGTCTTTTCCGGTGTTATAATTCCAATATTTTTATAATCATTAATTTCATACATTTTCTTTATAATCTCTAATACAGAATTATTAATTAAAGTATCTTTAGAACTTAATACAATTGCCAATTCCTTAATTGTTTTTTTATGTTGCAATATATTATTTTCCACAATCATTTTATTTTGATAAGCAATCTCTGATAAACTCGCTCTTACTTTATCTGATAATTCCCTTTTTGGGATATAAGAATACAGGTTTAAAACAATTATAAAAACATTAAATATTAATAATAATACCGCTAAACATTTAACCATTCTCTTCTTATTTTTCATAATAATATCCTCTATATAACTAAATTAATTATACAATAATAAGTTTTTTTTTTCAAGAAAAAGTCCATTACATAAGTTTTAATATTGTAGTGTTACAATTGATGTGAAACATTTCTATATAAAAAGTAATTCAAGTCGTATAATTGAGTTATCCAAAAACATCATAGAAAGGGCTTGAATTACATGACTTGTATATCATTAAACATTAGATATTTACCACATGATTTAAACACAAAATTTTATGCTTTACAATCTTATAGAAATGGAAATAGAGCTGAATATGTTTGTAGAAAATATCACATCTCTAAAGTTTCCTTATCTCGCTGGAACAGAAAATATGATGGAACAAAAGAATCTATTATTAATAAATCACATCGTCCATTAACACCTCTCCCTAATGCTCATACTGAATTAAAATTAAAATGGATTAATAATTATATAAGAAGAAATCCTCACATTACCTTATGTGAATTATGGTTCAAATTACGCCTGAACAAAGGATATACTAGACATCCGGTAAGTCTTTATAGAGTTTTAAAGAAAATTGGTTTCTACAATAAACTTAATATTAAAAATACTTCTAAATACATACCTAAAAAATATGATACTTCTACTCAATTGGGAAAGAAATGGCAAAGTTGAAAGAAGTCACAGAAATGATAACGAAAAATTTTACAACCCATTAAAATTTTATTCACTTAAAGATTTAAGATATCAAGCAAAGTTATATTTAAAAGATCAAACAATATCCCAATGGCAGTTTTAAATTATAGAACACCAAATGAACAAAGAATATATTTAAAACAAAAAAATTAACTCAATTTTCTTGAATTAATTTTATAAAATTTTGTTTCAAACATTTACAAATATACAACTTATAATCATTTTAATAGTGGCTTAATATTAAAAAAATTTGAAAAATTAATAAAAATTAAATAAGTTTATTGAATAAAGATTTAATAGTTTAAGTATTCTTCCATCATTAATTTTTTCATATATAATATTCAATAAAAAAATAATTTATAAAGTAGATATTGCTTTATATGAAATAAAAAAATTAGAAAAAAACAAATATGTTATATACATAAATTATATGAATATACAAAAATAAAAAAAGTTAATTGTATTAATTATTTTTTATTAAACCAATAGATAAGTTAACCTTAAATACATTTGTCATAATTTTTACATTACATATTATTTTTTTAACAATTTTAAATTTATAATTTTATATAATAAAAAATTGGCTAATTTATAACCAATTCCTTTTAAACTAATTTTCAAATTTATCTGTTTTTTATCAATATTTTTTTATTTTTAATCAATTTCTATTGAATTATAATGATGATATGCTATCCCTATTTTATTATATTTATTTTTTAAATTTTTATAATCTCTTTTTATTTCATTCCAACTTGAAAAATAATTATTCTCATCAAAATTAATTTCATATATTGTATTTATTTTTTTATTGTGTTTCTTTATAATATCATTTTCAAAAGAGATATTTTTTATTGTATTATCAATATTATAATTCATAACTGAAATTTCATCAACGTAATCAACTAATTGTTCTAATAACCCTTTATCAATTAAATCAAACCAGTAAGGTATAACTAAAACAACTTTTAAATTGTTTTCTTTAGCAAGTAAATATGATTTTTCTATTTGTTCTACATATATTTGAAAATCATCTAAAGAAAAATCAGAATTATTAAATTTTTCTGAGGTGTAGGGTTCTATATCAAGTACTATTCCTCTTATTTTATTATTAACATTATTATTATAAAAAACAACTTTATTTATTTCTTCAATTATATATTTATAGCCATCTTTAAGCCCCCAAATAGAATCACCAGCCAAATGATAAACATCTACTTTGTTTATTTTCATTTGCTCTAAAAAAGTATTATCAGCATTATGAAGATATTCACTAGAAAAATCTTGATATAAAATATTAATATTTAATTTATCTATAATTTTATAAAGATTATCATAATCTCCTTGATTAATATAATCCATATCCCAGGAATATAATATTATATCATCTTTTTTTTTAATTAATAAAAATATACTTAACAATATTAAAAATATTATAAAATATTTTTTCAAAATATACCCCTTTTCTAATTATTTAATTCTTCTCGTTGGAATTTATTCCAAATTAACTTTTTCTTATTATAACCAATAAAAGAAGTTATTCTAACAAACATTAAAATAAATCTTAAAATAGTAACTTCAAAAGCACATACAAATGATGATTTAATTACATCTAGTAAACTAATTTTCAAATTCAAAACATGAATTTGGGCTAAAAAAGTAGTTAACGATAAAATTACACCAAATAAAGCATAAATCAAAAAGAATAATATCATAAACTTTAAATTAAGCAGGTTGAACATAATGGCAATTACTGTTGCAACTATACCAAAAACTTCAATAAAAGGTGCCAATAATTCAAAGAATAAAAAATAGTTATAGGAAATTATACTCAACCACTTATATTTTATGTTAAAAGCTATTTCTTTATGCTTAACCATTGTTTGAAACAAACCTATATACCATCTTCGACGTTGTTTAATTAAATCTTTTAAGTTATTTGGAGCTTGAGTCCAACATATAGCCTCTGGCACATATTTAATTATATAATCAATTTTATTTTTTAAACAAAATCTATGAATTTTAATTACAAATTCGAAATCTTCGCCAACTGTTTTAGTTTCATACCCTCCAACCGATAAGGCAATATCTTTTTTAAACACGCCAAAAGCCCCAGAAATAATTAAATTGCCATTAAACTTATCTAACATTATTCTAGATGCTAAAAAAGCCCTATTATATTCAAGAATTTGCATATTAACTAATACATTATTTCTCAACGAGTATTTTACAATTTCACCTTTATCTAATTTAACCGAATTAGCCAACTTTACAAAGCCACCACAAGCTATAACCCTACTATCTTCTAATATTGGTCTAACTAACATTTCAAGAGAATCCCTTTGTAATAATGAATCCGCATCAAGCGTTGCAAAATAAGGAAATCTAGCTATATTAATACCACAATTTAGTGCATCTGCTTTACCACCATTTTCTTTATCAATCACAGTAATTCTTATTTTACTATTATTTTCATAAATATTTTTAATTTTTTTAGTTTTTAATTTTTGATTTACTGGATAATTGACTTTTTTCAAATTAAATTTTTTTATTAAGGTATCTAAAGTTTTATCAGTTGATCCATCATTTATAACAATTATTTCATATAGTTTATAATCTAAATAAAACAACGATTCAACTGATTTAATAATTGTTTTTTCTTCATTATAAGCGGGAACTAAAATTGAGATTGGAACATAATAATTATGTTTAATTTTATTTTCCATTTTATTTTTATATCTATTTGTAAATAAAGTTGAAGAACCTATTGTTACAGACAAAAACAAATATATAGAATACAAAAACAAATATATTAAGAAAAAATACTCAACATAATATAAAAATATTTTAACAACTTCTAATAATTCATGCATTATTATCACTCATTCCTAATTGATATGTAATGGCATCTTTCGCATACTTATCGTCTATTTTTAATAATTCAATTACTTCATTTTTAGGTAATTTAAATACTAATACTTCCGCCGCTCTGTTGCGAATATACCAATTACTATTTGTAAGACTATTTTTTAATGTTTTAATAACATCTATTCCATCATAATATTTTAAAGATTGAATACTAGCAACAGCGTATTCAAAATCATCTTTTGTAAGTTTTATTAGTTCTTTTTTAGCAAAATCATATTTATGATTACGAAAATATCTTATCAATGCTATTTTAACTTCCTTATCTTTTTCATTTAATAAAATATTAAATAATTCCTTAGTTAAATCAATATCTATTCTATTAAAATAATTTATAATTGCTAATCGATAATTACTATTAAAATTTTTATAATTATCTAAAAGTAAGGAACACAATTTATTTTTATCTCCTTGATAAGTTAATAAACCATCACTCAACAATTTATAATGATGTTTACAATTTTTATAATTCATTTTTTTAAATGCTTTTATAATATATATAGGATTTGATATTTTATATAAAGCTTTTAAACAATTTTCACTTAAATATAAAGAATTACTATAACTATTATTAATTAAAAAATTAATAATTTGATTATTATTGTCATATATTTCAGGAAATTTACTTAAAACATAAACAAAATAAGTTTTTTCTATAATTGATTTTTTATTGTATGTGTTAAGTAATCTATCAAATAAATTGGTTAATTTTATATCATTTTTAAATTCACAATATGAAAAAGCGATTAAATAAGATGTATGTTTTAACTTTCTTCCTAAACGATTTATATTTTTTTTATCAATCAATAATTGTATCTTCTTTTGTTTTTTAATTATATTACAATCGTTTATTTTTCTAATATAAACACAAAAAACATTAAAAACAATCATTGATAATAATATAAAAATATAAATATATATAATAGTAGTCATTATTGCCTCCATTCACCTTGTAAAATATAATATGATTTCTTTAACCTCTCATTATATTTTAATAAATTCCAGCCTTTTAATTTATATGAATCTAAATTTATTTTTCCTTCATTACCAATGCCAACGTAAATTTGGTTTATTTTAATATTCTCTACACCATAATTTTCATAGTAATCATCATGAATCATCATATTTGATGGATTAGAAAAATTTAAAATTTGCCAAGGTATTCTTAATTCAACTTTATTGTCATCCTTATAATAATCTGCTAAAGAATTAAATTCATCACTATATGGATTTGAATTTCCCATAATCAATTTACCAGTTTCAAAAATGACCGATTTATTATAATTTTTACTAAATATCGACGAATTAAATGGTTCTAAAAGCAAATTAATTGTGTCAAATTGAGAAGAATTTCTAAGTGGAGGATTAGCGTAAATATTTTTATTATCTAGCTCGTAAGAATTGATTGCTTTTAAAACATTATATCTTTCTTGAACTAATATTTTTGAATTATCATCTAAACAAATTATAAAATCAACATCTTTATCAAATGTTAAATTAATCCCTGATTTACTCCCACTTTTTGGAGTTATATCAATTGGAATATATATAGGAACATTAGTATTTCCTTCTATTAAAAAATATATATATTCATTATCGTATTGAATTTTCATTTTATAATTATCATTTTCAATAAATGTGTTTATATTATTCCAATCGCTTAAGTTTCCATCGACATAAATATGTGATTCAAATGTAAGTAAACCTAACCCCTGATCTGCAGATTGAACATCATTCCAATAAATAGTTTCGTTTAAATCTACTTTTTCAATGATATTCCATGTTGTTTCGTTCCATGAATCCTGCCAATTAAACACTATGGCTCCTGCACTACCAGCATTTTTAATGGTGTTATAAGCTTTAACCAACGCATTCCCTTGTTCTACTTCTGTCATACCACCTTGTGATCCATATGAATTACCAAGCCCACTAATACCACGAGATGTTGAATACCCAAATTCTGTGATTAACACTGGAATGTTATGATAATTATTCAATTTTTCCAAATAAGAATAATAAGTATCTTCATAATAATTTTTCTCATATGATAGATAATCTGGATAATATGAATAAACATTATAGGCGGCAAATAAACCACTATAATCATTTATTTGTTCAATATTAGATATATCTAAATTAATTATTTTATAATATTGATATTTTAAATAATCTGGTTTTAAATAATCCATTTCATTTTCTTTATCTGAAATTATATAAGGTATTTCAGTTATAGGATCTGTTTCAGGACTATTTATAAAAGATATTGTTCTTAATTGATTATATTTATTTTTTTCATATATCAACATTTTATCCATTATTCTTGTTAACATAGCTTCATAAGCTGTTGCATTTTCTGTTGTCTTTAAAAATTGTCCTTGATAATTTTTTTTATCATCATGTTTATTATTTGTATAAGCAATTGTTTTATCATGCCAACTACTACCAACTATATAAGATATTACCCAATCAGATATATCTTTCTTATATACACCTTGTCCATCTTTTCCAATAAGAATTTTTTTTCTTCCATGTACAATATCAATAACTGTTTTTCCTTTTTCTAATAAAGTTCCATAATAATTATTATCATAACCATCATAATGTGATAAAAGCGCATATTCATCTAAATTTATTCCTTGAATCAAGTATAAAGGATTAGGATTATTTTTATTATAATCGTAAAATGCATTATAAAAATCATCATTGAATATCGATGCTATTCTAACTGTATTAGCTCCTAGTTCCTTAATTTGTTTAAACCACTTCATATAAATATCATAAGAAATTGCATAATCCGTATCATAATGACCCGGAATTGAACTAGTTAAATTAATTCCCTTTACATCAAATATTTTGTCATTTAAATAAATATTATTTTTATCTGTTTTTGATATAATTTTTGTTTCTCCACCTTTAGGAAATATATACCAACCAAAATTATAGTATGCTAAATCATAAAGTAAATAACAAAATACTAATATAGTAATTAATATAATAAATTTTTTCATTTTTCACCACCTTACGGATTATAATTTTTAACTTTTGATTCATGACTAAATTGTTTAATTGATTCAATGTTATTATCTAAATATTTTCCACGTACTTTTATGGTATATTTTAATTGCTCAATTGCTTCATTATAAGAATGGATATTTCTTTCAACAGGAATCAACAAATTTTTTTCATCTGTAAAAGAATCTCCCCATCTAACAAAGTTGCGATAAATTGCAGGTCCTAAATATTCTACTACCTCGTCTATATAATTATTTAAATATTCCTCATTTAAATAAGTCTGTCTTAATTCCTTGTATCGTGCAATAACTAAATCAGTAAAGTATTCATCTTTAAAAAGCATTTCAAACCAAGGTCTGTTTTTTAAATAAAAAGTATTTTCATTTAATAAGGCGACAAAATAGTTATCAAATATATTATTCATATCCCAAAAAACTAATTTATATTTACCCGTTATATCTTTATAAATTATTGTTGAATTACTACCTGCATCATAATTCAAAAAAAATTCATTAATTACAGTATAATTTACAAAAGAATTAATATCTATATCATTATAATAACCAAATGTATTGGAATCATAATCATATGAATATAACCTTTTTTCAAAATCAGACAAATCATTTTCTATATAGTTGATTATTTCATTATTTAATTTTTCACTATTTGGATATTGAATAAAATAATTTTTTGGATTTATTTTAGTATAAGTTGTAAAATTATTTAAATATAATTCTGATTTTTTTAAATAATCTTTTGAATTTATTTCTAACATATAACTAGTTGCAATAGAATTGTCACGTATCTTTGTTATATTAACGCGATTATTTTTAACCTTTACAGTTTCTACTAATAAATATAATCCTTGATATTCATTATTTATAAATACTTCACAAAATCTAACGTTTGGAGAATAACCCATTATTTCCCCAGTTATATTGTATCCTAAATAATTTCTTAATAAAGTTTTATCCAAATATGGACCGTGTAATACAAAATCATTATCACTATTCATTCCTAATAATTTTTTATTATCAGGATCCCCATTTTGATCAATTAATTTTATTCTTAAACCTTTTTTATCAAATTTTAAGCTTGAATTACCTCTATATCTTACTTGAGCAAAAGTAGATATATTAGGCTTATTATTAAAAGTATTATTTTTTTCTTTTTCATCATAAACTTTAAATTCAACATTAATATACTCATTTGTTGGTACACTATCGGTTCCTGGTATTGTTTGATTATTAGTATTTATTTCAATAATAGGCAAATGAGTTTTAAAATCATTTTTTATAATATCAACTGTTTGATAAATATCTGCATCAATATTAGATAAATCTATATTTTCATCTGGTTGTTGACTATTTAAATGTTGATGAAATCTTTCTACCTTACTATTATCTAAATTATCAGAAATAAATATTGAAAAGAAAAATAAAACTATAACAATTAATAATATAATTAATTTATTTTTCATTTTAACCACTTATTTCATCATTTTGTGTAACGATATTTACATATTCAATATTTTTTAAGTCATATAATGTTTCAATAATGCTTTTTTCATTTTTTAATGATTTATCATAATATTTTTTAGCAATTTCATAAATAAATTCGATATTTTTTTCATCAGTATTTTTAACTCTCAAATTTGCTTTTGAATTAAAATAATCAAATATTATTCCTTCAATTTTTCTTTCATTATTTAAAGTTGTTTTAATCACAATCAATATTCTATTATCATTTCTTATTCTACCCAACATTAATAAAAACACTAATACAACACCTGATCCAATTCCTGCTACTAAATAGTCTCCTACTCCACAAGCAATTCCCACAACAATTGCCCAAAAAATGTATGCTGTATCTCTTGAATCCTTAATTGCAGTACGAAAACGAACAATAGATAAAGCTCCAACCATACCTAAAGATAAAGCTATATTGTTTCCAATTACAGTCATTACGATAGTTGTTAATATTGTTAACATTACTAAAGAAACATTAAATTTTTTACTATAAATTGTTCCTTCATGTGAAAAGTAATATGATATGTAAATGATTAATCCTAATATTAATGCAATAATAATATGCATAACTATTTGTTCTAAAGTCAATGTTCTTGTTGAAACATCAAGTAATTCTATTAATTTTTCTTTCATTTAAATTTCTCCTTTTAAAAACTTGGTTTATGACTAATATTTCGTGATAAAGAATATTTACTCACTGATACATTAGTCTTTACACTATTTTTTAGTGCATCTTTAATATAACTTAATAAAAATCCATTATATTTAACTTCTAATATAACATTTGAATTATCTAAAACAGGTGTCATAAGTAAATTCTCATCAAAAATGTTAAAATTTGATTCTGTAGAACGAATGTTACGATCAAAAGTTATTCTAATATTGTTTTCTTTAGCAATAAATGCTTCTCGATAATATTCAATAATAACTTTTGGTTTGTAAAAATTCACTTTCATATAAGAATAACATTCAAGCGCAAAAGAATCTTTATATTTAAGCAAAGGTTCATATATTCCTCTACTTATATCAATAGCATCTTTTTTTTCTAATTTTAAACTTCTTTTTTGTTGATATTTACCTTGTTTCTGTTTTATTTCCAAATACGCATGGTTTGCCTTTGGATCATAAACTCTTAATCGTATTTTTCTTCTTAATTCTATTCCCATTTCTTTTTCATAAAAATCTCGATCATCAAATGTATCAAAATAAAGCGATCGTACTAGATATCCTTGTCCCCCATTGTGTTCATCCGGATTTAATATATGCTTTAAATAATTCTTTTTTTTACTATACTCATCTAAATTAAGAATATATTTTACTTCTTCTCTTAGAACTTTTCTCAACAACTTTCCCCCTTTCTAAAGTAAATCTTTTTTGATACGGGCTTATTATATTACAAAACTTTATGAATTGCAAGTAATTTTTTCCAAAACAACTTTTTTTGTTAATTTTGTTGATTTTTTTGAAAGAGCACAATTAATGTGCAGTTAGTTTTAAAAATGTATATAATATCTTCTTAAGCAATTTGTTTGTCGTTAAAGGAGGTATTGAACATGACAAACTATTGTCATTTATCTTATGAAGATAGAAAAAATATAGAAGATGGATTAAATGAAAATAAATCCATTAATCAAATTTCTAAAGAAATTAGCAGAAATCATTCTACTATTTTAAGAGAAATAGATAGAAACAAAAAATATTCCGAACCATCTAGTTGGAATAATTATAAAATTAATCATCCAGATTTAGATTTGTCTTGTGAGAGACTAAAACATTCTCCTTATGTCTGCAATGGTTGTAAATCAAGATCTGGATGCAGAAAAATTAGATGGACTTATTATGCTAGAGAAGCACAAAAGGCATTAATCTTAACGCAGAAGAAATATATAATATTAATAAAATTATTACTCCTCTTATTAAAAAAGGCCAAACAACTAATCATTTATTTATAAACCATCCTGATATTTTAAATTTTAGTAAAAGTTCTTTTTATAAATAAATTCATTTTGGCATTTTGAATTTGGCCCACTTGATTTTCCTAGAATCGTTAAGTACTGTTAATGATATCTTAATCTAATTTTAAACTAGGACCTTTGTCAGTCATTTCATACTCATATTTATCTTGAGCTATTCTTGCACTGTATTCTTTTACATCTTCCCACAAATAGTTTCGGATAATTACTTTTCCACTTTTTATTTCTCTTCTATTTGTTCTTTCTCTTTTATATAATAATTCTGCTATTTTTTTCTTACTTTTCTTATCCAAATTAAACCTAGTTTCTATCATTGTTCTTTTGTATAAGTTAAATGTTTATATTTAGTTTGATTTTTGTTATAATTTAAAAAAACACATATTTATTGCCTACAATATTAGTTCGTCCCTTACATTATATCATAGGAAATAATACGTGTCTTTTTTATGTCCTAATCGGACACTTAACTTTTCAATTTATACTTGTTAATTTAAATTGTTAACTTTGATTTAGAAGTCGATTTTCTTAAATGCGTCGTTTAAACTAAAAAATACCAAATAATGAATGAACTAAAATTCATAAAATACGTCAAAAATAAAAAAACTACTTAAAAATTAAAAATAGAATTTTTACTAAATATGTGCGAATGATGTACTATCCAATATTGTATTTGCAAGTATTACATTATTATACATTTGATTTCTTTTTCATAACAATTAAAATATCAAAATAATATATCAATAATTTTATATTATATTTTACTTTTATTCTTCTTAAAATTTGGTAACTCTATCTTTCCATGAACCATAACTTGGAAAATTAATTAAATTTCTAGGATTTACACATCTAGCAACATATGCTGAATATCCAGTATATTCAGTAAATCTTAATCCAGTTGATATTGCAAGATGCAAATGTGGTCCTGTTACATTTCCTGTTGAACCCATATACCCTACTATTGTATCTTTTGTAACTATATCTCCTTCTTTAACAGTAATTTTACTCATATGTGCATATGATGAAGAATATGCTTTACCATTTACATTATGATGTATTGTTATTTGATTTCCTCCCCAAATATCATACCATATTCTTGCTACAATTCCATTTGCAATAGAATACATTGGGTTTTTACTTCCTAGACTATTTGATAAATCAATTCCTTCATGTAATCCACTTGATGCTATTAAATTACCATTTCCATCATAAATTGCATTTCTATATCCAAACTCACTTGTCACATAACCTGTTTCAAAAGGTCTCCAAAATTTTGTATCGGGTGGTAGCATATTACTTGCACATACGCTTATATCATCATACTCCCCACAACCTTTATCTTGATACATTTTAATTACTGCTTTTGCATTTATTATTTCTTGTTCTAATGTACTTCCTAATTCATATAATTTTACTTTAGCATCTTCTAAAATTTTCATTTTTGATGTTAAAGTATTTTGTCTATTTTCTAATTCTTTTTGTTTGTTTGAAAGTTCTTCTTTTTTTTCTTTTGATTCTTTTATCATTTCATTCATTTCATTTATTAATTTGTCATTATAACTTGTTATTTGTTCTGTAATTGAATATCTATAAATAAAATCTGTAATTGATGTTGCTCCAAAAAGATATTCTATGTAAAATGAATTACCTGTTGTTGTTTGTAAAGAAGACATTAAATTTTTACTACTTTTATCTTTCGCAACAATATCTTCTTCTAATTGTACTATTTCTTCTTCAATATTTTTCATCTCAGAAGTAATATTTTCAACTTGATTATATATATCTGAAATTTCACTTTGAATACTTGCTAATTCTGAATCATTTAATTCTATATTAGCATTATTTTCTGCTTCTTCTTTTAATATTTTATCTAACTCTGCTTTTAAATCTGCAATAGTTTTTGCTTGAGTTCTAATTGGCATAAACATACTTGGGATAAATATCATTAACAATAAAAATATAAATATTTTTTTCATACTACCTTCCTTTTACTATTCTATATATTTTCTTTAATTGTACACTAAATTTTGAAAATATGAAATACCAAAATTTATTAATTGACAAATCAAACTCTCCAATAAATTCAAATACTATTGGATTATATTTAGATTTTGTATTTGAAAGATGATCATCAAAAGTTCCCTCTACACCTTCTAAATCAGCATAGTGATATCCTTTTTTTAACATATCTATAAAACTATATATATGTAAACTTGCATTTGCATTTAAATATGGTAAGACTTCTTCAAATGTTCCTGCATATAAATATTCAACTTTTTTTATTCCTTTTTTATTTGGTGGAATAATTGCTAATGTTGATGCAATTGAAATAATATTTCCATATTTTTCTCCTGCAATTTTTGCATCATCAATTTGCTTTAAATATTTATTTTTTAAATTCTCATCTTTTTCTTTTTTTATTTCTTGATTTAAAAAATCTATGAATTTCGAAATATCTACCTGTGCAATATACATATATGCATCATCTTTAAAAGAATTCATTATTCTTTTAAAATAATCTATACTTCTTAATGAAATGCCTTGTCTATCCTCTGTACTTTTTATTGTTCTATAAAAGTCATCAATATAAGCATTATCATGTAAACATAAATAGCTTATACCTCTTTTACTAGAAAAATCTCCATAATATCTTTTAGCATTTCTTTTAAAACTATTTAATAAATCTTTTTCACTAATATTTTTATTTTCTTCGTTTATCAAACTTATTGCCATATTAAATCTAGGCTGTATATATGCACCAATATTCTTTTTAAAACCACAATGGATATAACCACATGATTTTAAATTATCAATTTTTTTATCATTATTTATACTGTAATTTTTAACACTTTTTTTTGAATCTTTTTTCATTATAGTGTCATAATATTCTTCTTTAATTGCTATTAATGGATCAATTTTTACAACAAATGCATTAATTTTTTTTGCATATTCTTTAATACCTTTTGTAAATTCTTTTAATTCTTTTTTATTTGTATAATCAATTAAAAATCCTTTAGGGCTATAAATCATTTTTAAATTAAATGGAAACTTTTTTATTAAAAGTAATGCTCCTGCTACTAATTTATCATCTTTATATAATCCACATAAAGTATTATCCCAATCTTTTTTTACATTTGCCCACCTATAATCTTGTGTAATTGGTGCCATAGAATAATTTTTTATAAAATTATTGTAATCTTTTTCAGATATATCAACTTTAAATTTATACATATTATCACCTTATAAAATTATATTACTTTTTATGAAGTATTTAATATATTTTTATTAAAATTTTATATATTTAATTTAATATATTTATAATATTTTTTTAAATAAAAAAAATAAGCTTTTTTGCTTATTCCTCAATAATTACATTATGGTATACATTTTGTACATCGTCAACATCTTCTAACAGAGTTAAAAGTTTTTTAAAAATTTCTAAATCTTCTTTATTTAATTTTACTTTTTCTTTTGGAATTGTTGTTATTTCGTCTACATCAAAAACAATTTTATTATTATAATTTAATATTGCATTCTTTATTTTAAATAAATCTTGTGGATTTCCATATAATGTTATAGTTTCTTCTTCTGTTTCAATATCAGCATCTACTTCTGCATTTAATAATGCTTCAATTACTTCATCCTCTTTCAATCCTTTAAAACTTATTACACAAAAATTGTCATACATATAAGAAACTGCTCCAGAAGCTCCTAATTTGCAATGTGCTTTAGAAAATGCTGCTCTAACATCACTTACTGCTCTATTAACATTATCTGTTAAACAATCTATTAAAAGCGTTGATGCTCCTGGACCAAATCCCTCATATCTTAATTTGTCATATGATTCATCAACTCCACTGTTAACTTTATCAATTGCTCTATTAATTATTTCACTTGGAACTTGATCTTTTTTTGCTTTTTCTATTAATCTTTTTAAAGTAGGATTGGCATCTGTATCTGTACTTTTTTTAGCGGCACTATATATTTCTTTTGCATACATCGCATATATTTTACCTCTAGCTGCCCCTGTTTTTTGTATTGATGCTTTTCTAACCTCATATGCTCTTCCCATGTTTTTTCCTCCTTAATTCAGTCTTATTTTACTCTATTTTTTTTGTTTTTTCAATTAATTTGATATATTAAATATACCAAATTTTACTTACATCTAAATTTTGACTCAAAGGAGTTGGATTTGGCATATCTAATTTAATTTGTAAAGGTAATTTAAATGCAGCTCCAAACGCAATACAATTTCCAGGTTGCAACACTTTAAATTTACTAACAATTTCATCAGTAACATTTGGAACCATTTCTTTAATATATGTTAAATCTTTTGGATGTTGCATTCTAAATACCAAGAAATTAGTGCACTGACTTATTGCAGTTTCACTTATTTCAGATGGTCTTTGACTTATCATTCCCAATATTACCCCATATTTTCTTCCTTCTTTAGTTATTCTTTCAAAAATATTATATCCCAATATATTTATATCGTCATCATTTTGTACATATCTATGTGCTTCTTCTAAAAATATATGAACCGGGAATGACGCCCTATTGTCTAGTGCAACTGAGTATTCAAATAAAATCTTAGAAATAATTTTTACAATTGTTTTAGCAAATCTGTCATCTACATAACTAATATTAAAATCTATAATTTGAACTTTTTCTCCAGATTTATTAGTTATAAGTTTTTTTATGTATTGTTCTTTTGTAATATAAGTATCTATATTAAAATATTCTTTATAATTACCTGTGATTAATGATTCTAATCTTACTTTTAATATATGATTATCATCATATACTTTAGAACTTTTTAAAATTCCTTCTGATATTAAAGCAAAATCAAATGCTTGATTAAGATGATTTAAAGTAAATGGAAATGTTCCATCTGGTAATTTTAAATCCAAACCTTCTTTTACAAATGAGTTAAGGTATTCTCCAATAAGTTGCATTTCCTGTAATTTACCGTCTTTATCTATTATTAAACATTGTCTAAGTGATCGTGTCCATCCAGGTACTACTACTTTGCTATCCAAATTTAAGTCTTTTGTATTAAATGAAGTTAAAACAGCAAATATTTGATCTCTTATTTGAGATGGAGTTCCTCCACTATATAATAATTCTATTAATGCTCTTGCAATTATGTCATTTTTATAAATAATAATTTCTTCTTCATTTTTTGAAAAAATACTCACCAATTTTAAAGCTTTTTCTATTATAGGTAGTTGAGTTGATTTTGTTGCACCAAGTAATAATGCAAAATCATCTACATCTAATAACCATAATGGAATTTTTAATAGTTCATTATTAACATCTTCAAATTCTGTAATTTTTGTAGTATATACTTTAGCTACATTTTTGTTGTTAAACAAAAATGTATTATTATATTCTCCATATGCATCAAATAAAAATATATTAGAGTTTGAAGGATAATCGTTATTGTTATATAAATTTTGTATAATTCTTGCAAGTCCATGCGATTTACCACTTCCAGTGTTTCCCAAAATTGCAAAATGATTACTAAATAAATCGTTAATTTTTGCATATACTTGATATCCATTATATTGTTCTAATTTACCTATATATACACTTTTCTCATTTGAATTTCCCACAATTATTGGTAATTCATTATTATTTATAATTCTACATGGTGCCATGTAGAAAGGTTTTTTAGATATACCTGGAATAAATTTATTATTTTTTATTTCTCCAACCAATGAAATTTCTGCTTTTGTTTTATCTATTGATGTAATTTCACCTATTACTGTTGCATTATCATTATCAAATGCTACATGATAATTAATTATATTTTTTTTCTGTTCGTCATTAATAACTAAATTTACTATTACTTTTGTTTTTCCAATGTCAATTACATTTCCAATCATATTAACCTCTTCCTTTATTTCTAGCAAAAAAATATGTATAATTTATTTTTGCAATTTTAATACTTTTTCTTATTTCTTTTTCTATATTATCAAATATTCCTAAGTTTACAAGCGAAAGAAGAACACTATTTTCTATACTTTCTTTGTCTTTAGAATATTTTTTATTAATAACTTTTTTAAAATTTTCTTTTTCGTCAAATATATAAGCATATAAACAATATTTTTCTAAAGTTATAGTATCTAAATCAATTAAATCATTATTACAACTTTTTATATAATTTTTAAATTTAATCCATTCAATATACTGATTTTTTAATTCATCATCAATTTTTAAATAATTATTTACTTTAACTATTAATGTAGATGTTATTGTAAAAATAATTAATGCTGCAACATTGATTTTTAAAAAAATAAAATCCAAAAAAACAGTAACAAATGAAAAAGAAAAATAAAATATTGTTTTATCTATTAGTGGCTTAACTCTTTTAAAGTATTTTTTTTTCAACACTTCACATTTTAGTGTATCTTGCCATTCTTTATATATTGCATAAAAATAACCACTATTTTTTTTAGAACTATTTCTTATCGAATTAATTGATACTTTTTCTCCATCTCCTAATTTTTTAAATAAAATATTTTTTATTTCTATTTCGCTTTTATTTAAATTTTCATCAACTTTATTATTGATAAAAAAATATTCACTTTTATTATATCTTCTAAGAGATATAGAATTCTTTAAAATAAGTTCAAAAATTGTTGAAATAAATGTAGCACTATCAATTTTTTTTGAATATAAATATCGAATATAATAAGAATATTCATTGTTTGGTGGTTTTTTAGAATATTCATTCGTTTTATTTGCATCTTTTTTTAATCTAAAAATTATAAATCCAAAATATATAGTTAATAAAATCCATACAAAATTAAATATTATGGATGAATAATAAATCACATATAATATTAAGTTCATTTTTTTCACTCCTAGTATAATCAATATTATTATATAATATATTTATTTTATTTGTAAATAAACATATCAATTTTAATAAAAAAATGTTGAAATTGTAGATTTTTTTTGAAAGTGCACAATTAATGTGCAGTTAGTTTTAAAAATGTATATAATATCTTCTTAAGCAAT
>CALVIA010000010.1 GCA_944329255.1 uncultured Bacilli bacterium | reverse complement strand
CTTTTGATATAATTAATCCGTATGCTGTGGCTTAGATGTGCAAGGTTGCTGATACACTAGGTTAAGTTGTAAAACAAAACTTAGTATTCAGGTAATTTGTACGGAGCAAGTTTATACAAGATATAAGCGAAGGGAGGATTTTTAATGACAAATAAAATACGTATAAGATTAAAAGCTTATGATCATAGAATCCTTGATAAGGCAGTTGGAAGAATTGTAGATGCTGTAAAAAGAACTGGAGGTAAAATAAGTGGACCAATTCCACTACCAACAGAAATAGAAAAATTTACAATTTTAAGAGCTGTACATAAATACAAAGATTCTCGTGAACAATTTGAAATGCGTACACACAAAAGATTAATTGAAATCAATAATCCAAGTAAGGAAACTGTTGAAATGCTAACTAGAGTTGACTTACCAAGTGGTGTTGAAATAGAAATAAAATAGGAGGAAATATGAAAGGAATCTTAGGTAAAAAGATTGGAATGACACAAGTTTTTGCTAAGAATGGTAAATTGATTCCTGTAACTGTTGTTTCAGTAGAACCAAATGTGGTAATGCAAATTAAAACAATGGAAACAGATGGATATGAAGCTATTCAACTAGGTTTTACAACAAAAAAAGAAAAACATAGCACAAAAGCTGAAATGGGTCATGCAAAAAAAGCAAATACTGCACCTAAGCGCTTCTTAAAAGAAATAAAAGGTGTAGAAGTTAACAATTATCAATTAGGTCAAGAAATCAAATGTGATATTTTTGAAGCTGGTGAAGTAGTTGATGTAACAGGAACTAGTAAAGGAAAAGGGTTCCAAGGCGTTATTAAACGTTTTAATCAATCACGTGGACCTATGGGACATGGATCTCAATATCATAGAGGTGTAGGTTCTATGGGAACATTAAGACCAATGCGTGTATTTAAAGGTAAGAAATTACCAGGTCATATGGGACATGAAACTATAACTATTCAAAATCTTGAAATAGTTGCAGTAGATGTAGATGAAAACATTATCCTTATTAAAGGAAATATACCTGGACCAAAAAATTCTTTTGTAGTAATTAAAACTTCAGTTAAACATCCTGGTTTAAAGAATGAAGCATCTGATTTAATATCATATGAAGATGTAAAAAAAGATGTTACTGATGAAACAAAAGAAGAAGTTACTGAAGAAAATACTGAAGCATAACAAAAAAATATAAAAATATATTTGATTTGTTGTTATGAAAGGAGAAAAGAAATATGCCTAAAATATCTGTATTAAATATTAAAGGTGAAAAGGTTAAGGATATAAATTTAAATGATAATGTTTGGAGTATAGAACCAAATGATGCAGTAATATATGATGCTATTCGTTTAGCTAATGCATCATTAAGACAAGGAACTCATAGTGTAAAAAATCGCGCAGAAGTTAGTGGTGGTGGAAGAAAACCATGGAGACAAAAAGGTACGGGTAATGCTCGTCAAGGATCAATAAGAAGTCCACAATGGAGACATGGTGGAGTTGTGTTTGGACCAACAACAGAAAGAAATTATAATATTAAAATGAATAAAAAAGAAAGAAGATTAGCATTAAAATCTGCATTATCTTATAAAGTTATAGATAGTGAATTATTAGTATTAGATAATTTAAATGTTGAAAGTTCTAAAACAAAAGAAATGTTAAATATTATGAAAGATTTAAAATTAAATAAATCAGTATTATTTGTAACAAATGATTTAACTGATAATGTGATTTTATCTTCTCGTAATATTAAAGGAATAAAAGTAATACTTCCAAATGAAGTAAATGTACTTGATGTAATGTCATATAAAAATATGGTCGTTACAAGTGATGCCATAAAGGCTATTGAGGAGGTGCTTGCGTAAATGTTATCAAATTATAGAGATATTATTAAAGCACCAGTTATAACTGAAAAAAGCGCAAATATTGCATCAGATGAAAGAAAATATGTTTTTAAAGTTGATGCAAAAGCAAATAAATCACAAATTAAAGATGCAATTGAAAAGATCTTTAATGTTAAGGTTGAAAAAGTTAACACAATAAATGTTCATCCTAAGAAAAAAAGAGTTGGACGTTATTTTGGAATGACAAATAAATATAAGAAAGCAATCGTTACATTAGCTAATGGTAATAAGATTGACCTTTAATAAGGAGGAATTAGAATGCCAGTAAAAGATTATAGACCAACTACTAGTTCAAGAAGGAAAATGAGTACATTAATTTTTGATGAGATAACTAAAACAATTCCAGAAAAAAGTCTAGTAGTAACAGTTAAGAAAAATGCTGGACGTAACAATCAAGGCAAAATAACAGTTAGACATCGTGGTGGTGGAGTTAAAAGAAAATATAGAATTATTGATTTTAAACGAAACAAAATTGATGTACCAGGAACTGTAGCTGCAATTGAATACGATCCAAATAGAACAGCAAATATTGCTTTAATAAGTTATAAAGATGGTGAAAAAAGATATATTTTGGCTCCAAATGGATTAAAAGTTGGAGACGTAATAGTAAGTGGTGAAAATGCTGATATAAAAGTTGGAAACACATTACCACTTATGAATATACCAGTAGGTACTGTAATTCATAATATAGAAATGAGACCTGGAAAGGGAGGACAAATTGCAAGAAGTGCGGGAAGTAGTGCTCAAATTTTAGGTAGAGAAGGTACTTATGTATTAATAAGACTTACAAGTGGTGAAACAAGAAAAATTTTAGGTGTATGTAAAGCTACTGTAGGTGAAGTTGGAAATTTAGATAAAGAATTAGTTAAATTAGGAAAGGCTGGACGTAAACGTCATATGGGAATTAAGCCAACAGTTCGTGGTTCTGTTATGAACCCTAATGATCACCCACATGGTGGTGGTGAAGGTAGAGCTCCAGTAGGAAGAAAACAACCAATGACTCCATGGGGTAAACCTGCTCTTGGACTTAAAACTCGTAAGAATAGAAAGACTTCAACTAAGTTTATTGTAAAACGTCGTAATGATAAATAGGAGGTGTAATAATGGCAAGAAGTATCAAAAAAGGTCCTTATGTATTTAATAGATTATTAGATAAGGTAAAAAAATTAAATGAAACTGGAAAAAAAGAAGTAATTAAAACATGGTCTCGCCGTTCAACAATTTATCCTGATTTTATCGGTCATACATTTGCGGTACATAATGGTAAGGAATTTATACCAGTTTATGTAACTGAAGATATGGTTGGACACAAACTAGGTGAGTTTTCATTAACTCGTAAGTTTGGTGGACACGGCGAAAACAAGAAAAAATAGTTGAGGAGGTAGGATTATGGAAGCAAAAGCAATCGCTAAAAAGGTAAGAATATCTGCTGATAAAGCTAGATTGGTAGTTAACTTAATTCGTGGTAAAAATATAAACGAAGCGATGTCTATTCTTAAAAATATGAATAAAAAAGCAGCTAGAATTGTTGAAAAAGTATTAATTTCAGCTGTTGCTAACGCAGAAAACAATCATAATTTAAATAAAGAAAAATTATATGTAAGTAAAGCATATGTAAATGAAGGTCCTGTAAT
Organism: uncultured Bacilli bacterium; assembly: GCA_944329255.1. Taxonomy (GTDB): domain Bacteria; phylum Bacillota_I; class Bacilli_A; order RF39; family UBA660; genus CAG-1193. Next base: position 16,376 of record CALVIA010000010.1, on the reverse strand, counting down.
GAAAAGAATGATTATGGATTCAAGAGGACATGTAGGAAGAAACGACAAAAGAACAAGTCATGTAACAATTGTCGTTAGTGAAAAATAATAAGGAGGAAAAGTCATGGGACAAAAAGTAAATCCAATTGGACTTAGAACAGGAATAAATAAAGACTGGAGTTCTAAATGGTATGCATCTAAGAAAGATTTTGCTACATTTTTAAATAGAGATGTTCTAATACGTAATTATTTAGCAAAAAAATTAAAAGATGCTTCTGTTGCAAATGTTGTAATAGAAAGAAATTCTAAAAGAACTGAAGTTATAATATATACTGCTAAGCCAGGTGTAATAATTGGCCATGGTGGAGAAGAAATTGAAGCATTGAAAAAAGAATTATCAAAAATATCTTCTGAAAATGTTCAAATTTCTATCATGGAAATTAAAAATCCAGACTTAAGTGCTCAAATAGTTGCAGATAATATTGCTCGTCAAATTGAAAATAGAGCATCATTCCGTGTTGCACAAAAAAGAGCAATAAGAAATACTATGAAAGCCGGAGCTAAAGGAATTAAAACTAAAGTTTCTGGAAGACTTGGTGGTGCAGACATGGCACGTAGCGAAGGATATGCAGAAGGAACAACACCTTTACATACTTTAAGAGCAGACATAGATTATGCTACATCTGAAGCTAACACAACATTTGGAAAAATTGGTGTTAAAGTATGGATTTATAAAGGTGAAATTTTAGGAAAAAAATCTAAGGGAGGTAATGATAATGGCACTAATACCAAAAAGAACTAAATATCGTAGACCTCATAGACTTAGATATGATGGAGTTACTAGAGGAAATAAAGAATTACACTTTGGTGACTATGGATTAATGGCAATGGATGGAGCTTGGATTACTCAACAACAAATCGAAGCTGCTCGTGTTGCAATGACTCGTTATATGAAAAGAGGAGGAAAGGTTTATATAAATATTTTCCCTCACTTATCACTTACTAAAAAACCATTAGAAACTCGTCAAGGTAAAGGTAAGGGTGCACCTGAAAGTTGGGTAGCAGTAGTAAAAAAAGGTAAAATTATGTTTGAAATTTCTGGTGTTTCAGAAGAAGTAGCAAGAGAAGCTTTAAGACTTGCAATGCATAAATTACCAATTAAATGTAAATTTGTTATGAAAGAAAGTGGTGAAGAATAATGGATGTAAAGAAAATAAGAGAATTATCCACTGAAGATATAATAAAGAAAATTGAAGAAAATAAAGCTGAATTGTTTAACTTACGTTTTAGTCAAGCAACTGGAAATCTTGAAAAACCTTCAAGAATAAGAGAATTAAGAAAAGAAGTTGCTAGAATGAAGACAATTATAAGAGAAAGAGAATTACAAAAATAATGGAGGTAAATATGAATAATATAAGAAAGCAAGAACTAGTTGGTAAAGTTGTAAGCGCAAAATGCGATAAAACAATAACTGTTTTAGTAGAAACATATGGTAAACATCCATTATATGGCAAAAGAGTTAAACATTCAAAAAAATATGCTGCACATGATGAAAATAACATAGCTAAAATTGGCGATAAAGTTCGTATAGTTGAAACAAGACCACTATCTAAAACTAAGAAATATAGATTAGTAGAAATAGTAGAAAAAGCAGTAATTTTATAGTCCAATTATTATAAGGAGGTAGAGTTATGGTTCAACAAGAAAGTCGCTTAAAAGTAGCTGATAATTCAGGAGCAAGAGAACTTTTAGTTATAAGAGTACTTGGTGGTAGTAAGGTAAAAACTGGTAACATTGGAGATGTAGTTGTTGGTACGGTTAAAAAGGCAACTCCAAATGGAAATATTAAAGAAGGCAAAGTAGTTAAAGCAGTAATAGTAAGAAGTAAATTTGGTGTAAGAAGAGAAGATGGTTCTTATATTAAATTTGATGATAATGCATGTGTATTAATAAAGGATGATAAAAGTCCTGTTGGAACACGTGTTTTAGGACCTGTTGCTCGTGAACTTCGTGATAAAGATTACATGAAGATTGTTTCATTAGCACCAGAGGTACTATAAGAAGGGAGTATGAATATGAACTTTAAAACAGGAGATAAAGTAAACGTTATTGCAGGAAAAGATAAAGGCAAAAGCGGAAAAATCCTTCATATATTAAAAAATGAAGATAAAGTTGTTGTAGAAGGAATTAATATGGTAAAAAAACATCAAAAACCTAATGCAGCAAATCAAACTGGAGGAATAATCGAAAGAGAAAATCCTATTCATATTTCTAATATAATGATTGCTGATCCAAAAACAGGAAAAAGCACAAGAATAGGTCATGAAATAAATAAAAACGGCAAAAAAGTTAGAATTTCTAAGAAATCTAATGAAAAGCTTGATTAATTGGAAGGAGGGTAATTATGAACCGCCTAAAAGAAAAATATTTTAAGGAAGTTGTTCCTAGTTTAAAAGAAAAATATAATTACACAACATTGATGGCAGTACCTAAAATTGAAAAAATTGTAATTAACATGGGTGTTGGTGACGCTAAAGAAAATAGTAAATTTTTAGATGGAGCTGTTAAAGATTTAGAATTAATAACTGGTGCAAAACCTGTTGTTACAAAAGCAAAAAAATCAATAGCAGGATTTAAAATAAGAGAAGGTGCACCAATTGGATGTAAAGTTACATTACGTGGTGAAAATATGTATGTATTCCTAGAAAAACTAATAAGACTTTCTTTACCTCGTGTAAAAGATTTTAGAGGAGTATCATCAAAAGCATTTGATGGAAGAGGAAATTATACTTTAGGAATAAAAGAACAATTAATTTTCCCTGAAATTGAATTTGATACTGTTGTTAAAGTACGTGGTATGGATATAGTATTCGTTACAACTGCAAAAACAAACGAAGAAGCATATGATTTATTAAGTGGACTAGGAATCCCATTTAGAAAGTAATGGAGGATATGTAATGGCTAAAAAAAGTATGATTGTAAAATCAAAAAGACCACAAAAATTTAAGGTGCGTGAATATACCCGTTGCGAAAGATGTGGTAGACCTCATGCGGTAATGAGTAAATTTGGTATATGTCGTATTTGCTTTAGAGAACTAGCTAATAATGGACAAATTCCAGGTGTAAAAAAATCAAGTTGGTAATATTTGGGAGGAGGAATATAAATGGTAGTAACTGACCCAATTGCTGATATGCTTACAAGAATTCGTAACGCAAATCAGTTGAAATATAAAGAAGTATTAGTACCTACATCTAAGTTAAAAGTTAAAATTGCGGATATCCTAAAAAATGAAGGATATATAATCGATTATAAAATAGAAAAAACTGAAAATGGAAGCATGATTAAAATTGAACTTAAATATGGTGCTAAAAAAGAAAGAGTAATAACTGGATTAAAAAGAATTTCAAAACCAGGATTACGTGTTTATGCTAAAAAAGAAGATATTCCAAGAGTATTAAATGGTTTAGGAATAGCAATAATTTCTACATCAAAAGGGCTTATGGTAGATAGAGAAGCTCGTAAAGAAAACCTTGGTGGAGAAGTTTTAGCATATATTTGGTAACAATTACAAAGGAGGAAAAGTATGAGTCGTATTGGAAATAGAATATTAACAATTCCTGAAAATGTTGATGTTGTAGTTGAAAACAATATTGTAACTGTTAAAGGACCTAAAGGATCATTAAATTTTCCATTATCAGAAAGTGTAATTGTTAAAATAGAAGGAAAAAATTTAATGGTTGAAAAAACTAATGATGAAAAATCAAATGTAATGCAAGGAACAACAAATGCAATTATAAAAAATATGATTGAAGGTGTTTCAAATGGATTTGAAAAAGGTTTAGAAATCATTGGTGTTGGATATAGATTTCAAGTACAAGGAAATGTATTAACTGTTAATGCAGGTTATTCACATCCTGTAAAAATGACTGTTCCAGAGGGATTACATGTAGAAGCTGTAAGCAATACTGAAATAGTTGTAAAAGGAATTAATAAAGAATTAGTTGGTGAGTTTGCGGCTAAAATAAGAAACGTCAGAAAACCAGAACCTTATAAAGGAAAAGGTGTACGTTATAAAGATGAATTTGTTCGTCGTAAAGCAGGCAAAAAAGCCTCTAAATAATAAGTAAAGGAGATTATGTTATGATAAAGAAAATATCTCGTAATGAAGCTCGTAAAGCTAGACATAGTCGTGTTAGAACTAAATTATCTGGAGATTCTGTTTCTCCAAGATTAAGTGTATTTAGATCTAATAAAAATATAAGTGTTCAATTGATAGATGATGAAAAGGGAGTAACTCTTTTATCAGCATCTTCAATGGACAAAGATTTAAATATAACTAATGGTGGAAATATAGAAGCTGCAAAATTAGTTGGAAAAAGTATTGCTGAAAAAGCAAAAAAAGCAAAAATAAAAACTGTTGTATTTGATAGAGGCGGATACCTATATCATGGACGTGTAAAGGCATTAGCTGAATCTGCACGTGAGAACGGTTTGGAATTTTAGGAGGCGACTATGGAAAAACGTAGATTTAATGAACCTAAAGCAAAAGAATATGAAGAATTAGTTATTTCTGTTAATCGTGTAACAAAAGTTACCAAAGGAGGACGTCGTTTTAGATTTGCAGCAACAGTTGTTGTTGGAAATAGAAAAGGAACAGTAGGATTTGGTACTGGAAAAGCAAATGAAGTTCAAGATGCTGTAAAAAAAGCAATTCAATCCGCTACAAAAAATGTTGTTAGAATTCCTTTAGTTGAAGAAAGAACAATACCTCATGAAGCTACTGGTGAATCAGGAGCTGCTAGAGTTTTAATTAAACCTGCTAAAGCTGGTACTGGTATTATTGCAGGTGGATCAGTAAGAGCTGTATTAGAACTTGCTGGTGTTAAAGATATTGTATCAAAATCTTTAGGATCAAATAGTAAAATAAATGTTGTAAGAGCAACAATGGAAGCATTAACTTCTCAAAGAAGTGCTGATCACATAGCAAAATTAAGAGGAAAAACTAAAGAGGAGTTGTTAGGATAATGAAATTAAATAATTTAAAAATTAATGAAGGATCTAAACAAGAAGGACACAGAGTAGGTAGAGGAACTTCTTCTGGTTGGGGAAAAACTAGTGGTAAAGGTCATAAGGGACAAAAAGCAAGAAGCGGATATAGCAGAAAAGCTGGATTCGAAGGTGGGCAATTACCATTATATAGAAGATTACCAAAAAGAGGATTTAGTAATGCTAATTTTAAAGTAGAATATGCTGTATTAAATTTATCAGATTTAAATAAATTTGATAATGATACAATTGTTACACCAGAATTATTAAAAGAAACAGGAATAATTAAAAAACAATTATCAGGAATTAAGATACTTGGTAATGGAACATTAGAAAAGAAATTGACTGTAAAAGCTAATAAATTTTCTATGACTGCAAAGGAAAAAATTGAAGCAGCAGGTGGAAAAGTAGAGGTGATCTAATATGTTTGCAACAATAAAGCAAATATTTAGCCCTAAAAATAAAGATATTCAAAAAAGAATACTATTTACACTATTGGTTTTATTGATATTTAAATTAGGTACATCAATTACAGTACCTGGAACAGAAGCAATAACAAAAGATTTAGGTTTTCTTGAATTATGGAATGCAATGAGTGGTGGAGCATTAGAATCATTTTCAATATTTGCTCTTGGTGTAGGACCATATATTAATGCATCAATTATTACTCAATTATTGCAAATGGATATAATTCCATATTTTTCAGATTTAAAAAATCAAGGAGCAGTTGGTAGAAGAAAAATTAATGAAATAACAAGATATATAGGTATTGCAATTGCATTTATACAAGGATATGTATTCTCTTTTGCCATTTATGGACAATCAGGAGGAGCAATGGAATATCTAAGAATTGCAGTAATATTAACTGCAGGAACAGCATTCCTTTTATGGTTAGGAGATCAAGTAACACAAAAAGGTGTTGGAAATGGAGTTTCATTAATAATAATGTCAGGTATTGTTGCTAATTTACCAAATATGTTTTTGTCTGCATTCAGTGTATTTGTTGATATTTCAACTTGGCAAAGTACTATTATTGGATTACTTTTATTTGCATTATTTGTATTTATTTATATTATAATAATTGTTGGTGTAATATTTATAGATAAAGCAGAAAGAAGATTACCAATTCAATATTCAAATAGGACAACAGGAGCATATGGTGGAGAACAAACATATATTCCAATAAGATTAAATTCAGCAGGAGTTATGCCAGTAATTTTTGCATCTGTTTTAATCTCAATACCATCTGCTATTGCAAATTTTGTTAAAAGCACATCATTTACAAATTTTGTTAATAATTATTTAGTATATACAAAACCAGTTGGATTTATAATATATGTTATACTAATATTCTTATTTGCATACTTTTATACATTTATGCAAATAAATCCAAAAGAATTATCAAAAAATTTGAAAAAAAATGGTGGATATATGCCAGGAATTAAACCTGGAAAAGAGACTGAAAATTATATAAGTAATGTGTTAAAAAAATTAACAGTTGTTGGTGCTTTGTTCTTAGTTATATTAGCAGCACTACCAATAATGTGTACTTTAATACCTAATATACCATCAAATGTTACAGTAGGGGGAACAGGATTATTAATAGTAGTTGGTGTTGCATTAGAAACATGTAATCAAATAGAAAATCAATTAGTAAGTAGAAGTTATAGCAGGAGCTATAAATAATGAATATAGTTTTAATTGCTCCCCCTGCATCTGGCAAGGGGACACAAGCACAAATGCTTAAAGATAAATATAATTTATATCACTTGTCAACTGGAGATTTATTAAGAAATATATCAAAAGATGGAAGTGAATTAGGAATTAAAGTAAAAAATATAATTGATGAAGGAAAACTTATCGATGATGATTTAATGATAGAAATTGTCAAAGAAAAAATATATTCAATAAAAAATAATGGAATAATATTTGATGGTTTTCCAAGAACATTAAATCAAGCTATTAAACTAGATGAAATGTTAAAAGAGATAAATAAGAAAATAGATAATGTTATTGTTTTAGAAATTGATAAAGAAATAGCATTAAAAAGATCAATCGGTAGAGTTGCTTGCAGCAATTGTGGTAATATTTATAATATTTATTTTGATGATTTAAAAAATCCTTTAAAATGTAATAATTGTAATAATGAATTGATAAAAAGGAATGATGATACTGAAGAAAAATTTAATTTAAGATTTGATTCATATGTCAAAAATTCAAAAAAATTAATTGAATATTATGAGAAAAAAAATATAGTAAATTTTGTTTCTAGTTTAAATGACAAAGAAACAGTATTTGCAGAAATAAAAAATATTATTAATAGAGGATAAAAAATGATTAGTATAAAAGGAAATAGAGAAATTGAACTTTTAAAACAAGCTGGGAAAATAACATATTTAACTCATCAAGAATTAAAAAAATATATTAAACCAGGAATAACTACAAATGAGTTAGATCAAATTGCTGAAAAATTTATTTTAAGTAATGGTTGTACTCCATCTTTTAAAAATTATAATGGATTTCCATGTTCTATTTGTACATCAATAAATGATGAAGTAGTTCATGGAATACCATCTAATAGGAAATTGAAAGAAGGAGATATAATATCAATTGATATTGGAGTATGCTATAAAGGATATCATGGGGATTCAGCATGGACTTATGCTGTAGGAAAAATTTCTAAAGAAAAACAGTATTTATTAGAACATACAGAAAAAAGTTTATTTAAAGGATTAAATAAAATTAAACCAGGAAATAGATTAGGAGATGTGTGTTCAGAAATTGGTGCATATGCTAAACAACATAATTTAGGAATTGTAAGAGAATTGGTTGGGCATGGTGTAGGCACAAAACTTCATGAAGATCCAGAAATACCAAATTATGGAACTCCAAATACCGGACCTATATTAAAAAAAGGAATGGTACTTGCTGTAGAGCCAATGTTAAATTTAGGTGGAGATGACGTGGTAATGCTAGATGACAATTGGACAATAGTAACAGAAGACTATAGTCCATCTGCACATTTTGAACATACCATAGTTGTAACAGATAATGGATATGAAATATTAACGCGAGGTGATTAGGATGGCAAATAAAGATGCAATCGAAGTAGAAGGTATTGTAACTGATATTTTACCAGGAGGTAAATTTAAGGTTAAATTAGAAAATGGATTTACTGTAGAAGCTCACGTTTCTGGTAAAATTCGAATGAATTACATTCGTATCTTACCAGGTGATACAGTAAGAATAGAAGTATCACCTTATGATTTAACACGTGGGCGAATAACCTATAGAAAAGGATAGGAGGAATAATTATGAAAGTTAGACCATCAGTTAAAAAAATGTGTGACAAATGTAAACTTATAAAAAGAAAAGGCAGAGTACTTGTAATTTGTGAAAATCCAAAACACAAGCAAAGACAAGGATAATAGGAGGTGTATTTATGGCACGTATTAAAGGTGTAGATTTACCTAATAATAAGAGAATTGAAATAGCATTAACTTATATATATGGTATTGGAAGACAATTATCAAAAACAATTTTAAAAGCAGCAAATGTAAATTTAGACACAAAAGCAAAAGATTTGACAGAAGAAGAAGTAGTACGTATTCGTGATGAAGTTTCAAAATATTTAGTAGAAGGAGATCTTAGAAGAGAAGTAGGACTAAATATTAAAAACAAAATGGAAATTGGATCATATCAAGGAATTCGTCACCGTAAAGGATTACCTGTTAGAGGTCAAAGAACAAATAGAAATGCGAGAACTCGTAAGGGTAAAGGCAAAACTATTGCTAATAAGAAAAAATAATAGTTAAGGAGGAACAAAATATGGCATACAAAGCTAGAAAACGTAAAGTTAAGAAAAATGTACCTGAAGGACAAGCACATATTCATGTAACTTATAATAATACTATTATTACAATTACAGATATGGATGGAAATACTGTAAGTTGGGCATCAGCAGGTACAATAGGATATAAAGGTTCTAAAAAGAAGACTCCTTTTGCTGCTGGTATGGCTGCAGAAGCTGCTGCAAAAGCTGCATATGATGCTGGTATGAGAAAAGTTGAAGCATTTGTAAATGGTGTAGGGCCTGCAAGAGATACTGCTCTACGTTCATTACAAACTGGAGGATTAGAAGTAACAGCTATGAGTGATGTAACACCTATTCCACATAACGGATGTCGTCCACCAAAACGACCACGTGGATAATATTGAAAGGAGTAATTATAATGGCAAATAAAGTTACTGAAGAATTTAACATAACAGTTGATTTATCATACAGTGAAGATGTTAATAAAAGTTTGATATTTGAAAAACCTGAATATAAAATGACTGAATATGTAGAAGGAAATAATTATGGTAAGTTTGAATTAGAACCATTAGAAAGAGGATTTGGACTTACAATAGGAAATGCTTTAAGAAGAATATTATTATCATCATTGCCAGGAGATGCAATTACATCAGTTAAAATTGATGGAGTAATGCATGAATTTCAAACAATTGAGGGTGTAATAGAAGATGTAACTACCATTGTATTAAATTTAAAAAAGGTAGTTGTAAAGAAAAATACTGAAGAAAAAGTAACTGTTAAATTAAGTGCTAGAGGAGAAGGCGTAATTACTGCTGGAGCTTTAGCAAAGGATTCTACAATTGAAATTATTAATCCAGATCAAGTTATATGTACACTTGCTGAAGGTGGAAAAATTGATATGGAATTAACAATTGGTAGAGGAAGAGGATATATTGTTGCTGATGAAGTAAAAGAAACATTAGGGGATATTAAAGTTGGTACAATAGCAATTGATGCTTTATATTCACCAATTGAAAGAGTTAATTACGAAGTTGAAAAAGCTCGTGTTGGACATAATAATAATTTTGACAAATTAATTCTTGAAGTTTGGACTGATGGTTCATTAGAACCACAAGAAGCTGTAAAAGATGCAGCAAGTATTTTAATGGCACAATTAGATAAAATAGATAATCCAGAATTTACAGATGCAATAAGAGGATTAATGAAACAAAATGAAGAGGATCCACAACAAAAGATTCTTGAAACATCTATTGATGATTTAGAATTATCTGTTCGTGCTTATAATTGTTTAAAAAGAGCAGCAATATATAATGTTCAAGATTTAGTTAATAAATCAGAAAGTGAAATGATGAAGATAAGAAACCTTGGTAGAAAATCATTAAAAGAAGTAATGGACAAAATCAAGGAAATGGGATTATCATTTAGAAACGATGATTAGGAGGAAACCATGGCTTATAGAAAATTAGGAGTAGACAATAAACATAGAAGAAGCATGTTAGCCAATTTAACAAAAGATTTAATAATGAATGAATCTATTAATACAACAGAAACTAGAGCAAAAGAAGTTAGAAAATCTTTTGATAAAATGATTACTTATGCTAAAAATGGAAGTTTAGTTTCTAGACGTAAAATTTTAGCTTTTCTTCAAAATGATAATGTTGCTACAAAAAAAGTATTTGAATTAAAAGACCGTTTTAAAGAAAGAAACGGAGGATATACAACTATGTTAAAATTATCTGAAAGAAAAGGCGATGATGCTTTAATGGTAATTTTAAAATTAGTTGATTAAGAATAGTTTAAACTATTCTTTTTTTTGTTATAATAATAAAGAGGTGAAAAAATGAGGGCATTAGTAACTGGAGCATCTTCTGGAATAGGGAAAGAAATTGCAATTTATTTATCAAAATTAGGGCATGAAGTGATATTAGTTGCAAAAAACGAAGAAAAATTAATAAAGATAAGTAAAAAAATACCTAATAGTACATATGTAGTTTGTGATTTATCTAATAAAGATGAATGTATAAATTTATATAATAAGATAAAAAAGCAAGATATAGATATCCTTATTAATAATGCTGGTTTTGGTAAATTCGGAGAATTTAATGATATATCTTTAGATGATGAATTAGATATGATAAATGTAAACATTAGAGCAGTACATATATTAACAAAATTATTTTTAAAAGATTTTATAAAAAGGGATAAAGGATATATAATGAATGTTGCTTCAAGTGCAGCATATGAACCAGGGCCATTAATGGCAACATATTATTCTACCAAAGCATATGTCTTAAGACTTACTACATCAATTTACGAAGAATTAAGAAAAACGAATTCAAATGTTCATGTTAGTGTGTTATGTCCTGGACCAGTAAAAACTAACTTTAATAATGTTGCGAATGTTAAGTTTGAAATTAAATCAACTACAAGCGAGTATGTTGCAAAATATTCAATAGATAAAATGTTTAAAAATAAATTGATAATTATTCCAACATTATATATGAAAATATTAATATTTTTTACAAGACTCACTCCTACAAAATTACTAGCAAAAATTTCATATAATATTCAAAATAAAAAAAGATAAAATATAATTTAATTTATATTTTATCTTTTTTTAATAAAATTAAAAAATTAATTTTTTTCTTTATTAAATTTGGAACTTTTTTCTAAAAATATTTTAGTAAACGATAAAAGGTTAACTTTTCCAAAAACTGAATTTGTAAATATATCATTTTCTCATATAAACATTGGTAGAATTAATATAGTAAAAAAAACTAATATTGTTGATAAAAGAACATATTTTTTAATTGATTTTGAAAATTTATATTTGCTTTTTGATCTTTTAAATCTTCTATTTCCTTTTCAATAGTTTCTATTAAATTTTCTTTTACTAAAACATTATATAATTTATCATAATATTCGGTTTGTGTACAATTACAATTTTCATCGATAATAATAGCTTTATCATTTATAAAATTGTATTCATTATTCATTTATTTTCCTCATTTTTAAGTAAACTTTATAATATATTACTTAATAAATAAAGTCAATTAAAAAGGTTTATTATTATAATTTGATATTTGTTTTAATTTTTTTACTTATAAATAAGTTAACACTTTTAATAAAACATTACTAAGTTTTATATTTAAAAGGGCTGTTACATTAACTATTTAGTTTTGTAACAGTCCTTTTTTTATAATTATTGCACATAGTATTTTCTTTTGCATTATCCTTACCACAACTAGATATTTTTATACTATTTAAAATGCATTTATTTGAATTACACTCACAATATTTACAATTATGTACATTACAATCAATATTTTTATTCATAACAACCTCCATTATTATTATTTACTAAAATTTAAATATTATTATTTAATAATTTAAACTTTACTCAAAAAAATAAAATGTGTATAATAAAACGTAACAGGTGGTTATATGAAAAATATTATTGATGTAGATAATTTATCTTTTAGTTATAAAAACAAAAAAATATTTGATAAATTTTCTTTAAAAATAAAAGAAAAAGAGTGGATTACAATATGCGGAAAAAATGGAAGTGGAAAATCTACATTGATAAAAATACTTTCAGGACTTATAAATAATGATTCAAATATTACCATATGTGATTATAAATTAAATGAAAAAAATATATATGAAATTAGGAAAAATATTGGTATTGTTTTTGATAAAATAGAAAATAGTTTTTTATGTGAAACAGTAGAAGATGAATTAGCATTTATATTAGAAAATTTATCTTATTCAAAAATGAAAATTAATAAAACAATTAATGATTTATCAAAAAAATTAAATATAACACATCTTTTAAATAAAGAGTCAAACCAATTATCAGGGGGAGAAAAGTGTATAATTGCATTAGCATGTGCTATTATACATAATCCTAAAATATTAATTATTGATGAATCACTTTCAATGATAGATGTAGAAGAAAAAAATAATTTATTTAATATTTTAGATTCATTACATAAAAATGGAATGACAATAATTAATATTACGCATGATTTAAGAGAGTCATATTATTCTGATAGATTATTGATATTAAATGAAGGCGAAATAATGTTGGATGGAAAACCATTTGATGTTATGCAATATGATAAAATACTTAATAGATTAAAAATAGAATTACCTGTTGAAATAGATTTGTGTATTAAATTAAAATTGTATGGTCTAATAAATGAAATTAATCCAAATATAAAAGAATTAGTTAATATAATATGGCAATAAAATTTAATAATGTTTTTTTTAAGTATGATATAGATAATAAAGACTATACAATAAATAATTTTAATATTGAATTAGAAGATAATAAAATATATGGATTAATAGGGAAAAGTGGATCTGGTAAGACTACTATTTTGGAATTAATCGATGGACTAATATTACCAACAAAGGGTAGTATAGATTTTGATAATATATCAAATATAAAAAAGGAAATAGGTTTTATTTTTCAATTTCCTGAAGAGCAATTTTTTGAAAATAATGTAAAAAAAGAAATATCATTTGCTCTAAAAAATTTTGATATGTCATTTGATAAACTTAGTAAAGTTTTAAAAATAGTGGGATTAAAAGAAGAAATTTTAAATAAAAAATTAGATGAATTAAGTAATGGTGAAAGAAGAATGGTTGCAATTGCTTCTGTATTAGTATATAACCCTAAAATTATTATGTTTGATGAACCGACAATAGGATTAGACTATAACAATAAAAAGAAGCTTATACGGCTTATAAAAGCACTTAAAGATAGATATAATAAAACCGTTATAATTGTAAGTCATGATATAGATTTTTTATATCAAATTATAGATAAACTAATTGCAATCGAAAATGGTAAATTACTATGTTATGATGAAAAATATAAATTTTATAATAATGATAAAATAATAAAAGAACACAATATTCCTATTCCTAAAATTTTATTATTTGAGAAATTAGTAGAAAAAGATAAAAACATTAAATTGTTACACTCAACAACAGTAAATGATTTAATAAAGGAGGTCTATAGAAATGTATAGCTTCCATATTAATAAATATATAAATGAAAATTCAGATATACATGAGTTAAATCCATTTACAAAATTATTTTGTATGTTAATAACATTAATTATTGTAATAATTACAAATAATGTTATTAAATTATTAATTATTTTAATTTTTTTATTATTTTTAATTTTACTAACACACATAAAATTTAAAATATATTTAAAAAATTTAAAATATATTATGCCATTTATAATTTTTATAGTAATTATTAATTTTTTTTCAAAAACAAATATTGATTTAACAATTATTTCGATATTAAAATTAATAATAACATATTATTACTCTATATTAATTATTTATACTACAAAACCTAATGATATAACATATGGATTAGAAAAATTATTATCTCCATTAAAAATTTTAAAAATTAATACTAGTTCACTTGCTTTAACAATCTCATTATCCATAAGATTTATACCAATTATATTTATACAAGCGGATAAAATTTTAAAATCACAAAAAAGTAGAGGTCTAAATTTTAAAGGTAATATAAAAGAAAAATGTGAAAAAATAATATCAATAATATTTCCAATATTTGATTTGTCTATAAAAAGGTCAATTGATATTTCAAATTCTTTAGAGATAAAATTATATAATCCATTAAAAAAAAGAACAAAATATAAACAAGATTTTTTTACAAAAAGTGATGAAAATATAATTTTAATGCATATTGCATTATTAGCAATATGTTTATTTATGAGGTGATATAATGAGATATTTAATAACATTTTCATATGATGGAAGTAATTTTAGTGGTTATCAAAAACAACCAAATTTAAGAACTATTCAAGGAGAAATAGAAAAAGCTTTAAATTTTATAAGTGGAGGAAAGAAAATTGAAATACATTCATCAGGAAGAACAGATAAAAAAGTTCATGCTTATAATCAAAAAGCACATTTTGATTTAGATCAAAACATAACTTTATATAAATTGAAATCTGCTATAAATACTTATACACCAAATGATATATATATTAAAGATATAAAACTGGTAAGAAACGATTTTCACGCAAGATATGATGTTTTAAAAAAAATATATATTTATAAAATAAATATTGGAGATTATAATCCAATAGAAAGAAATTATATTTTTCAATATAATAAATTATTAGATATTGATAAATTAAAGATTCAATTAAAACATTTAATTGGGACACATGATTATAGTGCATTTGCTAATAAAGAAGAAAAAAAAGAATCATATATAAGAACAATATATGATATTAATGTTACAAAAAAAAATAATATAATTTATTTAAAATTTATTGGCAATGGATTTTTAAAATATCAAATAAGAAATATGGTAGGTGCGTTAATTGAATGTGTAACAAAAGATAAAAATATAATTGATATACTAAATTCAAAAAATAGAAGTACTTATGGTAAAATTGCACCACCTGAAGGACTTTATTTGTATGATGTTAAATATAAAAAGACTTAAAGATGAATATCCTATAAGGATTATAATTCAAAATTAAGTCTTTTTTTTATTCAAATAAATCTATTAATAGTCCAATATTTATTAATCCAGCAAATCCTACTAATCCATATACAATTAAAGATACTAAAGTTCTATCTCCAAATAAAGTAGCTACTAAATCTAGATTAAATAATGCAATTAAACCCCAGTTTAATGCACCTATAATAGTTAATATTAAAGCTATGATTTGAACTGTTTTCATACATCCTCCTTTAATCATTATTTATAATGAACAATTTTTAGTAATCTATTCATGAATAAAAGAAAAATTTATCCATATAATTAAATGAAAATATATAAGAGGTGAAAAATGAAAAAAATAATATTTATATTCTTAACATTTATGTTAATTTTAACAGGATGTGGAAAATATGGAGAAAAAGATGTATTAAGAGATTTAAATAAAAAAATTAGCAACTTAAAATCATATTATATTGAAGGAAAAATGGAAATAATAAATAATGAAGATATATATAAATATGATGTTAAAGTTTCATATAAAGAAAAAGATAATTATAAAGTAAGTCTAAAAAATGAATCAAATAATCATGAACAAATAATATTAAAAAATAGTGATGGAGTTTATGTTATGACACACAAAAGTACACAACTTTTATAAATGAATAAGTTTGAGGTTATATCAATTTAATTAGTATCTTATAAACACTAGAATATGTTGAATGCATATTCTTTTTATTTTGTTAAAAAAGAGAGGAGATTGATATAATGAATTTAAATTATGCAATATTTAGAAGTGAACCTATTATGACTACGCACGATTTAGCACAAATTGGTTCTCATAACAAACGCGAAAAGAAAGCATATAATTCTAATCCTGATATAAGGATTGAAGATAGCTATAAAAATTTAGAATTAGTACCATTAAATTATAAATATGTTAAAAGATTTAAAGAGATAACAAAAGAGTATGAAAAACAACATAATGAAAAACAAAAAACTGAAAGAAAAGAAAGACAAAGAAGTTATAC
>CALVIA010000009.1 GCA_944329255.1 uncultured Bacilli bacterium | reverse complement strand
TCTATTATAATTGGACAAATAATATTTAGTAAAATAATTAATATTACAGTATCAACAATTTTAACAAATCATATAGGAATAATTGGATTAATATTAATTTTCTTAATTTATATAATGAGTACCTATGTTCCAATAAAAATTTTTTTACATAAAGATCCAATAACAAATAAATATGGAATAAATGGACACTACGAAAAAAGCAAAGATTCTAAATAAAATCTTTGCTTTTTAAATATATTCAAATAGTTTTTTTCATTTTGTATAATTTTACTTCTAATGTTTATTATTATAAATATCAATCAATTCCATATTTAAACTTCTTTCATTATTTTTTTCATTTCATAATTATATAACATTATAAAATAATATTTCTATTTTTTATTAAACAATGCAATACAATAATGATTAAAAAAATTATGAAGTAAAAATATAAACAAAATCAGGAACTTCAAATAAACCTAAAAACTTTACAATTGATCGAGAATAATTATTATTTGGATTCTTGTCAAAATGATGTGTAACATTAGGAAATTTTAATCCCCATTCATTAAAATTTATTACTGCATCATTAATTATTTGTGTACTAACATTATTATTAATTTCTTTATAAATAAGTTCTTTGCCTTCTGATAATTTAAAGTCATTAAATCCCATTTCTTTTAATACTTCTTCTAAAGTTTTATTTGTTTCAAAAGAGTTTTTTACTGAACTAAATTGAAACCAACCATAATCATTAAAATTAAAAAAAGAATTATAAAATGATTTACCATCAGAATTATTTTTTCCAAATTCTAAATAATCAATCCCTTTTTCATAATTAGTTCCAACATGTTTAACTGCATAATTTACTATATCTTTAAGTTCAAATAATTTTTCTTGTTCACCATAATATTTCCAGTATGCAACAGCAAAATCATTAACCAATTGTTCCTCATTTACAATATCTAAATCAACGCCTTTATTATAGTAAAGAAGTCCATGTCCTAACTCGTGAATAACATTATACCATTGAAAATAAATTTTAAATCTTTCTTCTGTATTTTCTATTCCCATAGCGTTTTCAACATTTTTTTGATCTTCAATAGTACTTTGATTATATAAAGCAGTAGTAATAGAATAACATCTTGGAGAAAAAATATATATAATACTTAAAATACTAAAAATTATTAATGCAACAAAATCCACTTTTGTAATTTTAATTTTTCCAAAAATTAAATATGTTTCTTTTATTTTGTTTTTATTTATCACTTCATATCACCATTAAAATTATATCATAAAGCAAAAGAAAACTCCATCATACGATGAAGTTAATCTACATTTTCAACCAGGATCATTTATTAGTCGCACCACCTGGAAGCGAAAAACATTGTCGCCTGGAATCACTTATTATTCGCACCATCCAGAAGCGAAAAACATTTTCACACTTTTCAGTGCAATATAAATATACTATATTTTTATGAAAATGTCAATTAGTATATTCTTTATTAATATATTTCATTTTACTTTATTTATTACTTCTTGATATTATCTATTTTATTTTATTAAATAAATCTTTCCATTTAATTATTAATTTATCAGACTGCTTCTTGTTTCTTTGAATATAACTTCTCGCAACGTTATATTCAATATTTTCATCACAATATTTTAAAATATCATCTTTTGTAAGGATTAATCTAGCAAAAAGCACTTTCTTTATGTTCTATTGATTTTTCCCAGCGGATTTGATAGCAGCTTGTAATCAAAAAAACTAAGGATAACTTAACGGAATGTAACAACACTCCATTTAGACTAAAATGACTTATTTATATACGTTAATCTTCTAAAATATTCTTGTTATCTTCTACACATTTTTTTATTTCTTCTTTAGTTCTATAATCACAAGAAAAAATGTTATTTCTTTCTAATACAGGTAATCCAAAATGCATATTATATTCTTTGTCTTCATACTCATTAAAAAAATTTGTAATATCCAATTCTGGATTAGCAAAATTATCTTTTGGATCAAATTCTAATACAAAGCCAAATGGATATGCATCAATTGTAGCAATTACTCTAACTCCGAATCCACCAACATATTGTGCTTGTATTCCATTGTAACCTATTTTGTATTGATTTAATAAAAACATTGATAATTTATATTTTTTAGGATTTAATCCGGTTATTTCTTTATTTAATAATAAATCTTTTACATGCTGATCTTGCTGAGTAATATTAGGACATATACTACAAAACATTGATAATACTTGTTTTGCAAATAACAATGGTTTCATTCCTTTTATTTCAATACCGGTTATATTAGTTTGATTCTTTTTACATTTTTCAATTATCTCTGGAAATAACTTAGCAATTGTATGTGCAAATTTAATATATTCTGTTCCATAGTATGTACCTGTAAGATTATTACAATTACTACATAAAGAATACATTCCCATTCCTCGTTGTTTTGATTTGTATTTTAATCCTTCCAGCTCCCAAGGCATTCTATTATCATCTGTAATTAGTTTCATTACCTCATCACCTTCAATGGATTTTGCAGCATCCCAATTAAAAGCTTTATATGGAGGAATATGTTCATACGTTAATTCAGATTCCTTTTGACAAATATGACATTTACCAATTTTTTTATTCAATATTACCACTTCCATTTCTTATAATATTAATAATACTAAAGAAATTCATATATAGGATATAATCTTTTATAGCTTTCTCACTTCCTAATAGATATTTTGAATTAGAGTATTGTTGTAAAACATTATATTTAATTACCTCTTTTTTTGTAAGAAATATTTGTTTATTTTCATCCGGTTTAATACTGCAAATTTTAAATTCATCTTTTGCGTCTTTTACCTGCATTATAATCGCTAATTTTGGATTTACAGGGAAACATATATCATTAAAGCCAGCAAAAAAATATGACATAGGATTATCTGAAATTATAAAATCAGTATCAGTATTATTAATACCAATATAAATATCGTATACATCAAAAAATGACAATGCCTTTCTATAAACTTTAGATAATGATAATAATTCTTTTATTTGATTCAATTTTGCTATATCTTTGGCTTCTAAATCAATTGGATAATCAATATTTTTAATATTAAGTTTTTGCAACCATTCTTTTGTTTGATTTGCTATATTTTCTAATCTATCTCTAAAGCCTTTTGTGCGAATTGATTGAGCATGTAAAAAAAGAAATAATGTTCTTAAAAATTCTTCATCATTAATTATTGAATGATCCGTTTCAAATTTGGCAAGTAATACTGAAAATTTATCTTCTAATCTAGATAAAGCTTTTTCAATAAATTGTATATCTTCACATTCCTTTTCAAATACTTCATCCGTTATATTATATATTTCCTTATATTCTTTTAAGCTTTCTTTTAATGAATCAGAATCTATATCATAAAAATAATTATTACAGCCAATTTTATTTATATTAGTATGAAAGAAATTGTTATTTTCTAAATCATATGCATAAATTTTATTATTGGTTGCAAACTTGCTCAAATAAAATCTCGGAACATAATGTTCATTTTTAACCATAATAATCACCTATAACTATTTTATCATACTTGTAATATATCTTATCATTATATATGTTCTATTAAAAATCCGTCTTTTTTGCTTGTACCATTTATTTCTAATTTTATTGTCTCATTCATAAAATTTAATTTCCATTCAAAGTAATCTTTATGAACAATTACCTTTTCTACAAATTCTTCTATTATTTTTTCATCAACACCATTATAGTTAATATCTAATAATTTTCTAATACTCTTTTTAGCATTTTCAATTCTTACATCTAATGGTTCAAGTGATGAACATTGCTTTTCTAATTCTAATATTTCTATTTTATATTTTTCTATTCTACTAGATAATTTCTTTTGAAACATATCATATAAATTTATATCTATTGTTTCATCCAAATAATTATCCATTAATCTGTCTAACTTTGTTGTTTCATTTTCAATTAATTTATTTAATTTATCAATACGTTGTAACATCTTCTTTTCAGGATGTTCATCTATATCAACTCCTTTAAATAA
Source organism: uncultured Bacilli bacterium (assembly GCA_944329255.1). Taxonomy (GTDB): domain Bacteria; phylum Bacillota_I; class Bacilli_A; order RF39; family UBA660; genus CAG-1193. The sequence continues at coordinate 16,510 of CALVIA010000009.1, read as the reverse complement.
TCGTTCTGCTAATTCTCTTCTATTATCTGAATTTTGTGTAAGATTCCTAAATATAGCTTCTGCCATATATTGTAACTTCCACTCTGGTACTTGACCCATATCACAACTATCTTTGAATCTATTCTTAGGTCTAGTTTTTTTGTTATAACAAATATAACAATATGTAATTTCATTTTTATTTTTATGATAGATCTTTCTATTAAAATTAGATCCACATTCACATACTAACTTTTTACTCCAAATATTTTTAGGAACTCCTAATGCTTGTTTTCTTCCTAATTTAATTGGTCTTGAATGACTGTCCATTATTTGTTGAACTTTTTTAAAATCTTCTTTAGATATAATTGGTTCATGTCTTCCTTCAACTACTACTTTTTCTACTTCTCCATAATTTATCTTTGCTTTTTGTTCTAGATAATCTGGTATGTATGATTTTCTATAAACTATAATACCTGAATAAAATGGATTTCTTAAAACTCTTGAAATGTATGGAGCACTCCATGTTGTTAAACCTGTAGAAGTTGGAACACCTTTTTTAGTTAATTCATCTGCAATTTTTACTGTACCTTTTCCATTTAAATATTCAGAGTAAATATATCTTACAATTTCAGCTTGCTCTTCATTTACTTCTAAGTTTTGACCAACTTTATTGTAACCTAGAATATTACCAGATCCATAAAACACTCCATTTTGAAATGATATCATCTGACCTGCTTTAACTCTTTGAGATGTTTTCTTACTTTCATTTTGAGCAAGTGTTGCCATAATAGTTAGTTTTAACTCACCATCTTCATCATTAAATGTCCATATATTATCTTCAGTAAAATATACTTCTACTCCAATCTTTTTTAACTTTCTAGTTTCTTGCAATGTATCAACTGTGTTTCTAGCAAATCTTGATACCTCACGAGTAATTATTAAGTCAAACTTTCCTGCTTTTGCATCCTCCATCATTCTCATAAAGTTTTTTCTTTTCTTTGTAGATGTTCCTGTTATACCTTCATCTATATATCTATCATATAAAATCCAGTCAGGATTTTTCTTTAGAATATCATCATAGTATTGAACTTGATTATCTAAAGCAGATAATTGAGCTTCATGTTCAGTTGAAACTCTAGCATATATTGCCACTTTCCTTTTCATTAAATCACCTCTACAAAGAAATTATCATTTTTATATAAATATGTTTAGGTTGCGATCAAAGCAAAAGAAAAAGAAGTATCTCTACTTCTTTATCGCACATTTGACATTAACTTATTCTTCAGTAATAACATCTTTATACTTTTCAATTACCTCTTGCATCTCACTATTGATTTCTTGCACCAATACTGGTTTGTTTTGAATAAAAGTTTTTAATTGTCCATATATATTACTATAAATAAGCTTTTCAACATCACTTACAATTTCAACATTTTCGTTATATTCATCTAATACTATATTTTCTTCATCATATATTATTTTTAAAATTTCAAATATATCTTCTTTAGCAATATCTGATATTGGTTTAAAATCCTCTCCATCTTTGCTAAAAAAACACTTCTTATCTTCAATTTTTAAAAGTTTCATATATATTTCTCCTTTCATTATATGCTTCACTACCCGCTTCCATAACTTCCATTATTGTGTCATAACTCATTATTGAATCATTATTAACTGTAGATAATGTTTTACTACCAAATTCTCCATTATAAACTTTGAACACATTATCTTCATTAGCTGTATAAATCAATTTGTTAGGTTTCATTAACATTCCTAATGAATTATTATGGGTAGATATAAATACAGTTGTTTTATTAGATAATTCTTTTATTATCTCTATTATGTAATCTTTTATAAATGGATTATCAAATGAAGCTTCTGGCTCATCTAACAATAATATATCATAGCTTTCAGAACCTTTAATCTCGCGTAATAAATTATATTCCGCTCTTTCTCCTCCGGATAATTCATTTCCATTTTCATTTATAACTTTAACTTTAAACGATAATATTGATTTGTAAACTGTGCTTCTATCGATTCCAACATTTACTAATTCTTTTATATATTTAAATGGATTGGCATTGTAGTTAGAATTAAATTGTGAACTAATTCCTATTCTTGTTGATAGTTCACGTTTTACTTCATCAGCATTATTAAACTTATCTTTCTCAACAATAAGTTTAAAACGGTATACATCTAATTCACAAATATTTTTCTTTGCTTTTAATTTTGATACTAAATCATTATACTTATTAACCAAAATTAACTCTTTACTTGCTTCATAAAGGTTAACTTCACTTATATTTATCATCGAAGATTTTGTCGTTAATTTATCTTTGATTATAGTTACAATATTATCCGTACTTTGCTTTAACTTATATTCTAAATACTCTTTTCTTCTTCTGGCTACCAAAACATTTATTAAACTAACAATTTGTTTTCTATCTAAATATTTTTCAATTAAGTCCTTGTTATGTTCACTATCAAGAATCACTGTCAATGCATTTATTATTTTTCTTGTATCATAATTATCTAAAAAATCAAACTTTATTTCATTGAATAGTTTAGTTTTTGAATATGAATCTTGTAATGATTGATTTGTAGCAAACTCTTTTAAGCTTGTTAAATAATTATCTATTTTATTTAATTCTTCATTATCAATATCCAAAATTCTATCAGTTAACTTTCTAAGTGGTTCTAAATAATTAGAAATAATTCTTTGCTGTTCATCTTTAACAAGTTCCTTAAACTTGCTTTCTTCACTTTTACCTGTCAATGAGAATTGGGGAACATATTTAATATTTTCACTTCTATTATCCTTTGAACTATAAATGTGTTCCAAATTGTAAGTTTTTCCAGATGACCTTTTTCCTATAATTACATTTAATTTTGTTGAGGCTGTTGTGCCATCTGGTAAATATGAAAACTCATCAGCTTTTTTATTTTCAGAAATAAAAACCTTGTTTTTATCTGATAAAGCTTGCTTCAATACACCAAACTCAGTTGAATTTATATCTACAAAAGTACTTTTAGATGGGAAATTATATATTCCTTCTTCATTTTTATATGAATCTTCCATTCTTATATCACTAAAGAAAACTGGTGAATAAAATGTTTCTTCTTTTTTTGTACTTTCAAATTTCTTTGCACTTTTTACTTCCCCAATATTAATGTAATTACCAAATTTTTCTATTGTGGTACTCTTCATTGATGGTTCTTTTTTAATATGTGGAATTAAAATATAATCTCTATAGTTTAGAAAATTATTAATAAAATCATCATATGATATGGAGTCATTTTCAGAATGAATAGCGTTACTTAAATAATTACAAGAATTATTCAGTTCAGCTATTTTATCGACTGGTGCAATAACTAACATATGAGAGCTTTCAATATCAACTTCAACTCCAGGTAATACTACGCAATCTAAATTACTAGATATCGTTTCAAATTGTTCTTTATCAAAGTGATTGTGGTTAGTAATAGCAATAATATCCAATTTGTTAATTTGAACATATTGTTTTAAAGCCTCTAATGAAAATTGAAAATTTCTTTCATAACTACTTGGTGAAGTATGAATATGTAAATCAACTTTTTTCATTATAATCATCTCCTTTTTCTATCAATGATAAAAAGATTCCATAACATCTATATTTTATCATAAAAATAAGTAAACTATCTTACTATAATAAAAAAAGCTAAGTATTTTTTACCTAGCTATATTATTAAATAAGATTATTTAAAACACCTTTGTCTAAATCATCAATACTATATAAAGTATCAAGAACATTAAATGTTTCGTTTAATGGTAACTTAGCATGATTCCAACCAATTCCATCTGTAATCCAAATAAATGTTAATCCATCAATTTGTTTAACTTTATTTGCAATTAATTCATAGCTCCTTGCAGTTTCATTTAGTTTTGAACCTTGAGTTGCATAAAAATTAGTTTCAATAACATATATTTGTTTATCAGTTTTAATTACATAATCCCATCTCTTAGTAGCCTTAATTTCTCCTTTAAGAATTGATAAATCAATATTCCATTTTGATTCTATCTCGGAAGTATACATTTCTTTAAAATAAGTACTACCTTTTTTGTAACCAGCTTTTATGATGTAGTCTTCAACTAAATCTTCCATTAGATGTCCACCACGATTTTTTCTACCATTTGAATCTAATCCTACTTCAACACCTAATAAATAGTCATATAGATTATTTATAATATGATTTTGCAATAATTCAAATAATCCTGTTTCTCTCATAAATTTAATATAATCACCAATTGAATATACCATTTTATTAAATTTAAAAAGGTATTCATTAGTTAAATCTTTTACAAATATTTCATTTGATCTTACAGCTAGTAACATTGGAATTACTTCAAGCGTTTCTGGATATTTTAATATAATATTTTCAAAATCCTTTTCAATGTTTTTACTACCAATAAGTGAATTTAAAATATTTAATTCAACTTTATATTTTTCAGCTGATTTATAGATTTTATCAAAATCAACATAATAACCATAATTCGAAATACTTGATTTAAAATTTCCTAACCATTGATTAAAATCTCTACTCATTTTTTTCTTCCTTTCTTCTTATCGTTAAATCTAAATATTCTTTTTCTAAATCTATACCAATATATTTTCTTTTTAACTTATTAGCAATAATACCAGTAGTACCACTTCCATTAAAAGGATCTAATATTAAATCACCCTCATCTGTACTTGCTAATATCAATTTTTCTAAAATAGCCATAGGTTTTTGAGTTGGATGCTTTCCACATTTCTTTTCACTAGGTTTTGTTAATGACGATTCCCAAACATCTTTTGCTTGTTTACCACCATTTAATTCTTTCATAAGTTGATAATTAAATTTATGTTTAGCTTTTTTTATATCTTTCTTTGCCCATAATATTGTTTCTGTAGAATGAACAAAATATCTACAACTAATATTAGGTGGAGGATTTAATTTTCTCCATGTAATATTGTTTATAATTTTAAAACCTTCTTGTTCTAAAGCCATGCCTATTGAATATATGTTATGAAGAGTACCACTTATCCAAATAGTCCCTTCATCCTTTAATAAACCGTAACATAACCTTATCCATTCTCTATTAAATTGATGTTTTTCTTCAATACCAATTTTTTTATCCCAATCACCTTTATTTACAGATACCATTTTTCCACCACTACATGATATACCATCACCAGATAAAAAATATGGCGGATCTGCAAAAATCATATCTATACTATTCTTTTTTATTTTCTTTAATTCTTCGAAGGAATCACCTAATATCAATTTAAAATTTCTTTTATTATAGTAATACTTGCTTGCCATAGATATTAGACCTCCCTCGAATTATTAATTATCAAATACTTCTGCTTTATTGTAATTAGTAATAATAACTTCTTCTACTTTACCTCTGTTTTTAGAACTTGCTCCAATATTTCTTGGTGCTGTTACATAATTAAAATTATAATCTTTATATAATTCCTTAATAAGCTTAGTATTATAGTTGGATAACATAACATTGCATCCTCTTTTATCTAAATCTTTAAATACTTCTGCAAGTCTTTTTTGTTCTTCTTTTCCAAAACCATTTTCAGTATAACTATTAAAAGTCGAAGTATCTGAATCATATGGAGGATCGAAATAAACAAAATCACCTTTTTTAGCATTTTTTACTGCTTCCTCAAAATCTGTAGATAAAAGTTTAATATCATTAAAGTTTAATAAACAATGAATTATACCTAAATTAGGTCCATCATATGTATTAACCTTTGTCTTCTTACCTGATGGTACATTAAATTCGTTTTTACTATTAACTCTATATAATCCATTAAAGCAAGCTTTATTTAAATAAATAGTTCTAGCAGCTCTTTTATAATCAGCTAATTTATTAAACTTTTTCTTATCTCTATCTAAATCTCTTATTTCGTAATAATACTCTTCAGAATGATTAGTTTCATGTTTATTTAGTTCACTACACATATTTGCAAATTTATTTTCATCTTTAACACATTCATATACATTCATTAATTCTGTATTATAATCATTTATAACTGCTTTTTTAGGTTGAAGTTCATATAACATAGCTCCTCCACCTACAAATGGTTCATAATATGTTTTATAATCTTCGGGAACAAGATTAATCAATTTATCAACAATTGATCTTTTTCCTCCTGCCCATTTTACAAATGGTTTTGCTTTAAGCATGTTAATACACCTCACTATAAATAATTATACCATAAAAACAGCGTTTTTCTTTACTAAATTAAACTATTTCATTTTCTATTTTAAAATTCAATTTCCACTCAAGATATTCTTCATCAGATATTTCATAGTTTTCTCTCCTTTCTCTCATTTTCTTCCATTCTTTAATTCCATTGTATACATTTATGTTGTATGCTGAACCAGCAAATCTATCTGGATCTATATTTAATTGATAGTATGGATATTGTTCCTCATACCACATTTGATAGTAGATTTCATCTATTGGATTAGTGAAATCATATTTTCTAATTGCATCAATACTTACTTCAAATAGTTCTGCTAATTCCTCCAATCTACTTTGACTTGGACTAGTAGTATTGTTTTCGTACTCACGAATTGTTTTATTTGGTTCTCTACCTCCAAATCCAAAATAAGCTGCCACATCTTCTTTTGTCATATGTCTGACTTCTCTAATGTACTCAAGTCTGGCTCCTTGAGACATATTCTTTAAATTAGGTTTAATGTAAAACATTCTATCTACCTCCATTTCGTTTTACTTTTTTACCAACAAAAAAAGTAGCCCTAACCTTATTGCTACTTTCCTGTATAAAAATTTATTATTGTGGCATCACACCACCCAACCCATTTTTATTATTTATATAATATTATTATCCTTCCGTTTTATCCTTTTATTCCAACCAAAAAAGACTCATTTGAGTCTTTCTTATTTTACCATTTGGAGTGTGTTCTCACTCTATTTTTGGTGGGACTTGATAGCAGCTTGTGCAGCAGCCAATCTAGCTAATGGTACCCTAAATGGTGAGCATGATACATAATCAAGTCCTACATTATGACAGAACTCAACTGAAGATGCTTCTCCACCGTGTTCTCCACAAATACCTAAATGTAAATCAGGTCTTGTCTTTTTACCTAATTCAACAGCTATTTTAACTAATTTACCAACTCCATTTTGATCTAATTTAGCAAATGGATCTGATTCAAATATTTGTTTATCGTAATAATCACCTAAGAATTTTGCAGCATCATCACGACTAAATCCATAAGTCATCTGAGTTAAATCATTTGTTCCAAAACTGAAGAATTCTGCTTCTTTTGCAATTTCATCTGCAGTAAGTGCAGCTCTTGGAATCTCTATCATTGTTCCTACTTGATATTTTAATGAAACACCTGCATTTTTTATAATTTCATCAGCTGTTTTACAAACAACATTTTTAACATATTTAAGTTCATTAACTTCTCCAACTAAAGGAATCATTATTTCTGGAACAACATTTAATCCTTCTTTATTAACATTAATTGCAGCTTCTATTACAGCTCTTGTTTGCATTTTAGCAATTTCTGGATATGTAACAGCAAGTCTACATCCTCTATGACCCATCATTGGATTAAATTCCTTTAATGATTCTACTCTATTTTTTAATGATTCAAAACTCATATTTAAACTATCAGCAAGCGCTTTTATTTCATTATCTGTATGTGGTAAAAATTCATGTAATGGTGGATCTAAATAACGAATTGTAACGCTATATGGAGCCATTGCTTTAAATAATTCTTCAAAATCTCCTCTTTGATAAGGAAGTATTTTTTCTAAAGCTTCTTCTCTTTGCTCAATTGTCTCAGCAGCAATCATTCTTCTAAAATTAAATATTCTGTCTTCTTCAAAGAACATATGCTCAGTTCTACATAAACCAATACCTTCAGCACCAAACTTTTTAGCTTGAATTGCATCCCTTGGAGTATCAGCATTTGTTCTTACCTTCAATCTTCTTATTTCATCTGCCCATGACATAAATTTTTCAAAATCACCACTTATTGATGGTTCTACGGTTTTAATCTCTTCACCATATACATTACCAGTTGATCCATCTAAACTTAAATAATCTCCTTCTTTATATACAGTACCGTCTTTTGTTGTTAAAGTTTTATTTTCTTCATTTATTACTAATTCACCGCATCCACAAACACAGCACCTACCCATACCACGAGCGACAACAGCAGCATGACTAGTCATTCCACCACGAATAGTTAAAATACCATTTGCAAAATTCATTCCTTCAATATCTTCAGGACTAGTTTCCAATCTAACTAATAATACATCTTTTTCTCCATTTTCTTTTGCACTTACAACATCAGATGCAGAAAAACAAATCTTACCTGTTGCAGCACCTGGAGATGCAGCTAAACCTTTTGCAATTACCTTACTATTTTTTAGTGCTTCGTTATCAAATAATGGATGTAATAATTGATCTAATTGTCTTGGTTCAACTTTCATAATTGCTTCTTCTTTAGTAATCATTCCTTCATTAACTAAATCAACAGCAATTTTTAATGCAGCTTGCGCTGTTCTTTTTCCATTTCTAGTTTGAAGCATAAATAACTTACCATTTTCAATAGTAAATTCCATATCTTGCATATCTTTATAATGATTTTCAAGCAAATTAGCTATTTTTACAAATTGATTATAAACTTCTGGCATATCACTTTCTAATTTTGATATAGGTTCAGGAGTTCTTATACCAGCAACAACATCCTCACCTTGAGCATTAATCAAATACTCTCCATATAATTTCTTTTCACCAGTAGAAGGATTTCTTGTAAATGCAACACCTGTTCCACAATCATTTCCACGATTACCATAAACCATTTCCTGAACATTAACTGCGGTTCCCCAACTACTAGGAATATCATTTAATCTTCTATATACAATTGCTCTTTCATTCATCCAAGATCTAAATACAGCCTTAACTGCTTCTAATAACTGTACCTTAGGATCTTGTGGGAATTCCTCACCAGCAAGTTGTCTATAGTTTTCTTTAAATTTTAAAGTAACTTCTTCCATATCATCTGCTGTTAATTCTAAATCGTTTTCTACACCTTTTTCTTCTTTTATCTTATCAAAATATCTTTCAAAAGAAGATTTAGGATATCCTTTAACAACATCTGCAAACATTTGAATAAATCTTCTATAAGAATCATATGCGAATCTTTTATTATTTGTTGCTACAGCAAATCCCTTACAAACTTCATCATTTAATCCCAAATTTAATACAGTATCCATCATACCAGGCATACTAGCTCTAGCACCACTTCTTACAGATACTAATAATGGATTATTCATATCACCCATCTTTTTGCCTGTTTTAGATTCAAGTTCAGATAATTTTGAAAAAATTTCATCTTCTATCTCTTTAGAAATTACTTTTCCATCTTCATAATACTTTGTACAAGCTTCAGTAGTAACAGTAAAACCTCTTGGAACAGGCATTCCAATATTAGTCATCTCAGCTAAATTAGCACCCTTACCACCAAGTAAATTTCTCATTTCCTTTTTGCCTTCTTCAAAGGCGTAAACATACTTCATATAATCTCCTTTCATACTAAATTAGTATAACAAAAAAAAGATAGTACATCAATAAAATTTACTATCTTTTACAATTATTTATTTGTTGTTTTTTAAATGAACATCAAGTTGTGGATATGGAATAGAAATCTTATTTTTATCAAAATCTTCTTTTATCAATTCCATTAAATCATAATAAACATTCCAATAATCATTAGTTTTTACCCAAACTCTTACCGCAAATACTAAAGAACTATCTGCATGAGATTTCAACCTTACAATTACTTCTTCATTTTTTAAAATTAAATTATGTTCATCTATAATATTATTTATTATCTTTTTTACTTTATTTATATCACTATCATAAGACACACTTACATCGATATCCACTCTTCTTTTTTCATTTGCAGAATAATTTATTATATTAGAATTAGATAAATTTCCATTAGGAAGTTGTATTATTTTATTATCAACAGTTTCAATAGTTGTATAAAACATACTTATTAATCTTACAGTACCTTCCAAATTATTTACTAAAATATAATCTCCTACTTTAAATGGTTTAAATATAAGAATCATTAAACCACCAGCTATATTTGATAGTCCCCCTTGAAGAGCTAAGCCAATAGCAACAGCACAAGAACCAACTATTGTTATTAAAGATGCAATAGGTACACCTATAATAGTAAGTACAATTACTATTAAAAATATTTTTAAAGAAATAGAAACAAAACTAATCACAAATCCATTAACACTAGGATCTAATTTAGAAAGTTTACTCTTAGATTTTATTTTCTTTTCTAGCCATGCAATTAATTTAAATCCTATTATCAATATTATTAAAGAAATAATAATATCATACAAAAAATTAACTGCACTATTTGTTAAATTATCTAAAATTTTATTCATATTTACACCTCTTAATTATTTTTTTGCTCTAGGATGACTATTCAAATAAACATGCCTAAGTCTCTCATTACTAATATGCGTATATATTCCTGTTGTATCAATAGAAGAATGGCCTAATAATTCTTTTACAACAAGTATATCACATCCCTCATTTAATAAATGAGTAGCAAAAGTATGTCTAAAAACATGGGGAGTTATTTTTTTATTTAATGAAGCCTTTTTTATAATATCATTTATAATAAGTTCAACACTTCTTGTGCTAAACATTTTACCATTACTATTTGTTCCAACTATTAAATAATCATTTGATTTATTTTTCAATAATATATTTCTAGAATTATTTAAATATAAATTTAAAATATCATTACATTTAGTTCCATAAAAAACATTTCTTTCTTTTTTTCCTTTTCCTAATATTCTAATTGACTTATTTTTAAAATCAATATCATTTAATTTAATATTACAAAGTTCACTCACTCTTATACCAGTACCATATAATAATTCAATTATAAGTCTATTTCTTATACCTACTACTGTAGAAATATCTGGTATATCAAAAATTATATTTATATCATCATTTGTAATATATTTTGGTAATTTTTTCTCTTTTTTTGGTGAAGAAATAAATTTAAAAATATTATTATTTATTAAATTATTATCATATAAATAACCATAAAATGTTCTTAAAGAACTTATTTTTCTAGAAACACTACTTGATTTATATTTTTTATTATGAATATTTATTAAATATTTTTTTACTTCATCATATTTTATATCATAAATATCAATTTTATTTTCATTACAAAAATTTATATAATCATATATATCTAACTCATAATTCTTAATAGTATAATTACTATAATTTAATTCATTTTTTAAATAAACTAAAAAATCGTTTAAATATTTCATTTTGTTTTCTTACTACCATCAAAAACAGATAAATCTTGATAATGATTAAAATCCTCAATATCTAATAATTCTCTTTCATGATCAATTAAATATTTAAGTCTATCCTCATTAATTTCATCTAAAGAAGAATTAAAAGGTATTTGAGAAACATCTACATATTCATGACTAATCTTTTTTCTATTTTCATATTTTTTCATAAAAAGATATATATTTCTAGATCCCTTATACGTACTAAATATTTTTTCTGCAAAAGAACTAATTAAATCTATATATTCATCACTATTATTTTTTATCAAAGCTTTAATACCATTTAATATAGAAGCAAAATTTTTTACTGTAGAATATTTTTTAATAAATTCTAAAACAAAATTTTTATCTAATATCATTGTTTCAAATTTTGCAGCAATAGCATCTTTATTTAACACACTAGCATCTTTTTTATATAACGGCCCTTTTTCAATCTTATACTCTTCCTTCTTAGAATTTGGTTGCATATATATTTGAACATTAGTTATATCAGAAACATCAATATTAAATTTTTTTACAGATAATATTTGACTTACTAATTCATTTTTATTTTTATATTTAGTAGTATGTTCATCCATAGTTTTTAAAGAAATTGGTTTATTATACACTTTATATTTTGTACCATCTTTCCCAATCAAAATTAAAAAATATTGTTCCCCCCTCATATTACTCACCATCCTTATTTTCTAATTTAACTAATACCTCTCTTGGCTTTGATCCATTCTGAGGTCCTACTATTCCTCTTTCTTCAAGTAAATCCATTATTCTAGCTGCTCTATTATATCCAAGTTTATATTTTCTTTGTAATAAAGAAGCACTAGCTTTACCTGTTTTTACAACAAATTCAACTATATCTTTATATAACGGATCATCATATTCATCATCTTCACTATCATCTTTATGCATAGTTGTAGCAGTAGCATCAGTATTAAATTTTTCATCATATTGTGCTTTTTGCTGTGAAACAGTATAATCAATTACTTTATTTATCTCCTCATCAGACACATATGCCCCTTGAATTCTTACAGGAACATTTTCACCCATAGGCAAAAACAACATATCACCTTTTCCTAATAACTTTTCAGCTCCAGTCATATCTAATATTGTTCTAGAATCTATACTAGATGATACAGCAAATGAAATACGAGATGGTATATTTGCTTTAACAATACCTGTAATAACATCAGTAGATGGTCTTTGAGTAGCTACAATTAAATGAATACCCGCTGCACGTGCCATTTGAGTAATTCTTAATATAGAGTCCTCTACTTCTTTTGCAGCGACTAACATTAAATCCGCTAATTCATCAATTATAATCACTATATATGGTAATTTTTCCATTCTACCATTCATATTTTTAGATCTAGTTTCAACATATTTATTATAATCTGTAATATTTTTAGTTCTAGATTCCTCAAATAAATTATATCTTCTTTCCATTTCAGAAACCATTTTCATAAGAGCAATAGATGCTTTCTTTGGGTCAGTTACAACAGGCATAAGTAAATGAGGAACTCCATTATACATACTCATTTCAACCTTTTTAGGATCAACTAAAACCATCTTTACTTCATCAGGTCTACTTCTTAATAAAAGAGTAACAATAATTGAATTAATGCATACTGATTTACCACTTCCTGTTGCACCAGCAACTAATAAATGAGGTGTTTTGTTTATTTCCATAAACATTGTTTTACCCATAATATTTTTACCAAGAGCAACAGCCAATTTACTATTATCTAAAGATTTTGGAATATCTTCCATAATTTCTCTTAAAGTGACTCCAACACTTGTCTTATTAGGAAGTTCTATTCCAATTGTACTTTTGCCCGGAATTGGAGCCTGAATTCTAACATCCTTAGCAGCAAGAGCAAGAGCAATCTCTCTTTGTATTCCTAAAACTTTATTAACTTTAGTCCCACTTCTTAATTCAACCTCATACTGAGTTATAGAAGGTCCTACATTTATTTCAACAACTTTTCCAACAATATCAAAATCACTCAATACTTTTTCTAATTTAAAAACATTATCTTTAATTACATTCTTATTTTCAGTAGCAGTTACTTTAGGAGCTTTTTTAAGTAGTGTTCTAAAATCAGGAAGAATATAAGAACTTGTTGATGTATCCTCATAATTTATAACTTCACTAATATTCACAGATGAATCTTCATTACTACTATTAGAATCATTAATATTATCTAATTCATCAAGACTACTTATAATTTTTTTAGAAGTTAAATCCTCACTATCATTATCTTCATCAACATTAACTGTAATACCTTGTTTTTTAAATTCTCTTTTAAACGAAAACATCTTAAATTTAGAAAAAATCTTTTTAAATAATTCAACAAGACTAACATTTGATAAAACAATTGAACCACATAAAATAAAAAACGCACAAACAACATAAGTCCCTTTTATAGAAAATAATTTAACAAACAATAAAGAAAATAAAGCACCAATTATTCCTCCACCATTAGGATCTAAATTATTTCCAAATACATTTAATAATTGATCTATAGTAGATTCAAGAGTACCAATTACTTGCCCATTATTACTTGTAACATAATTAACATGACAAAAAGAAAGCAACCCAATTAAAATTAAATATAAACCTAATAATCTAACTGATATTAATTTTAATTTTTTATTTTTAATAAGACCATAAGTTCCATAAACAAATACCATAATAAGAGGTACAACCCACAAAGAACCCATTAAAAATATCGAAAAATTAGCAAATACTTTTCCAACTGGACCAAAAATTTCTTCCCCACCAAAACCTATTATTGATACAAGAATCCATAAAAGACCAGTAAGCTCAAATCCATGAACACTTTTTTTTTCTTCTTCATCTTTTCTTTTCTTTTTCTTAGACATAAAATCACCTCTAGCATATAAATTAATTATACCAAAATATACACATAAATAAAATACTAGTAAACAAAATTACTAGTATTTATTTCATAAAAATATTGGGGCAAACTATAAAGTGTAATAAAAATAAAAAGGATTTAATATATAAAATATATATTATCACTTGCAGTTATAATAATAAAATAGAGCAAGTTTGCCCCGTAATAATTAGTTTTTAGCTTCGTTTAAAGCACTTTCTAAAGCTTTATAAAGAGCATCTATTTTCATTGTAACTCCAGCAATTGTATCAGTTTTACCTTCATCATTTAAAGTTAAAAAAGATAATCCCTGATTTTCAATTACTTTTGCTTCTAATAAATTAACTTGTTCATACCATTCTTTTTTTGCCTCACTTGCTTGCTTCATATTATACTTATCACCTAAAGTTTTTTTAGTTGTTAAAACCCCATCTTTTTCATAAACAGTATCCAAAAATACTGATTTAATCAAACCTTCTTTATCTACATAAACAACTGCAGAAGCAGTAGCATTTGATCCACCATAAGTATCAGTAAATGTTCCATAATATGTTCCTTCTTTATAATTACCAACATTTACTTTCTCACAACCAGTAAAAACAAATAAACATATTGTAATTGCAATTAAAAACCCTAATTTCTTCATTCTTCCACCTACCATCCAACCTAATTATATAATATTTTAATACTTTATTTCAACTAATTTTACATATTTTTAATTTAATTTTTAAAATTACAATTTCTTATATTATAAAAAACATTATAATTACTTATTGAAGAAAAATATTTATCAAATTTGTAACATTTACTAACAAATCTAATTCTTTTTTATATTTCTATAAGTTTTATTTAAAATATAACAAATAATAAAATAGAAGATAATTATAAAACCATACTATTTTCTTAATATTATACTACTATACTCCTTTATAATAAAATAAAAGTGATAGTAAAAACTTATATTTTCACTAACACTTACATTAAATTTATAGAAATTATAAATATTTACACATATACTAATTTACATAAATTATTATTAAAATTTATGTATTCTAGTATTCTTTTATCTCTTTCATAAGATATATATTTATCTTTTGATAAAAGTAAAACAATACATCTTTTATTTCTCATTTTTAATATCTTATATCTATTACATTTCATTTTTTTTAAAGCAATCTCGCTCCCGCTGGGTCCCTACCCACCTAGGTCGCGTTTTTTCGGTTACCCATAATCTCTAACTTGCTTTTAATATGTATGGGTTACTACTACTTCCGTCTCCACTTTCTATTAGGATATTAGATTTTAGATATACGGCCGGCCAAACCCCACTAGCACTGTACGCATCGGCGTTGCGCGCATACCCACTGCTGCACACAGCGAACACATAGTAGCTATTACCAGAGGCAGGCGACATTGTCCAATAGTTGCTGCTTTTATGTAACCAATTATTATTTTTGCATTTTGCATTACTATAATCATAAGTCCCATCAATATATGTAACTCCTGCTCTTAAATTACTTCTACATTCACTATCTGTACTTGCATATCCATAGTCACTTGGATATATTAATCCAACAGGGCCTGTCCATTCAGTTTTAGCTATATCTGTATGTCCACTATATACTTTTGTTCCTCTTTCGTTATTATATGAATCTAGTGTTGGTAAACCATATGGAGCTGTACTTGGATTACTATAAGCCTGTCCTCCCAAGTACCATATTGCATTCTCATCTACAATACTTTTTAATGTAGAGTTAATTGTTGCTGTTGGACATGCTTTTGTTGTATTATTTTGTCCTCCATAACATTCACTTGGATATGTTCCTCCATAAAAACCATCATTTAATAGTATATTTAAATCAGCTTTTGTTGTTCCGTCTCCTTTAGTTTTACCTTCTTTTGTTTCCCAAATATTATAACCATTTCCTGTATTCTTATCTGATGCTGATGAATCCCACGAATAACTTCCAATTGATTCTTCTTTTACTAGTTTTACTTTACCATCTACTATTCCTATTATTCTCCATATCTCTCCATCAAATGATACATAGTTTTTTACATCTCCATCGCTTCCTGCATATCTTATATTCTCATCTTCTGTATCATCTTTTACTAGTCCATTTTCACTTGATGCCGTATTGTATAAATAATTTATATAATTTAATAATACTTTAGTTTCAGTTACATTAAAACAATTAGGATTTTCTTTTGT
>CALVIA010000008.1 GCA_944329255.1 uncultured Bacilli bacterium | reverse complement strand
ATTTAAAAGAAAATTCAAAATCAGTTAATTTAAATGGATCAATTAAAGCATGCTATTCTAATAATTTATTATTAATGTTTTATAAAAATAATGAGTTTAAATCAATTGTTAATTTTTCTTATGAAGATGCTTTAAATATGATAAATAAATATAATAAAGAACAAATACTTTTAATGCAAGAATTATGCAGTAACATAATCGGATTAAATGAAAAAGAAAAAATAAAACAAATTGTTAAAAAGTAAAACCTTAAATGGTTTTACTTTTTAATTTATAAACAAATAGTCATTTATGTTATAATGTAATTGGAGGATAATATGAAAAAAAGTAAATTAATTAATAGTTTTAAATATGCTATAGAAGGATTATTTTATTCAATAAAAAATGAAAGAAATCTTTTTATACATTTTATTATTATGATTTTAGTGATTTCATTTGGATTTATATTTAAAATAAAATTGTATGAGTGGTTTATATGTATAATATTATTTATATTAGTAATTTCATTAGAACTTATAAATACATCATTAGAGTTAACTTTAGATGTAATATGTGAGGAAAAAAGAAAAAAGATAAAGGATGCAAAAGATGTTGCAGCAGCATCTGTATTAATATCTGCGATTGGTGCCACAATAATCGGTTTATTGATTTTTATTCCTAAAATATTAAATTTGATTTAATATTCTTTTAATATTTTTAATTTATATTTTATAAGAGGAGTTATTTATGAGAATTTTAGTTATTGAAGACGAATTTAGTTTAGCAGATATAATATCAAGTAAATTGAAAAAAGAAAATTATATAGTTGATATTCAAAATAATGGAGAAGATGGACTTTATAGTGCACTAAGTAATGTATATGATTTAATATTATTAGATGTAATGCTACCTGGAGTAAATGGATTTGAAATTTTAAAAAAGGTTAAGCAAAATAATATTTCATCTAAAATAATAATGCTCACTGCAAAAAGTTCAATTGATGACAAGTTAGAAGGATTTCAAGGCGGAGCAGACGATTATATAACTAAACCATTTCATATGGAAGAATTAGTTGCCAGAGTTAATGTCCAATTAAGAAAAAATGATGAAAAAATAAATAAAGATATATTAGAATTTGGAGATTTAAAGTTAAATTTAAGGACAACAATATTAACTTGTGTTAATACATCGTTGACTGTAGAAATAGTATGTAAGGAGTTTTTAATTTTAGAGTATTTAATGAATAATCCAAATCAAGTTATTTCAAAAGATATATTATATGATAAAGTTTGGGGGCTTGAAAATGATTCTATTTCAAATAATTTAGAAGCATATATTTCATTTATAAGAAAAAAAATTAAAGCGATTGGATCTAAAGTAAACATAAAAGCAATAAGAGGTTTAGGATATAGAATAGAGGTATCTAATGAAGAAGTTAAAAAATAAAACTTTTTTACTTTTAGTAACAATTTTTTCTGTATTTATTTTAATTTTAATATTTATATTTAATTTTAATTTATATAGAAATGAATATAAAGAAATAAAAAATAATATCCTTAAAATTGAAAATATGCATAATAAATTATATCCTAATAAAAATGATGAAATAGTAAATCCATTATTTATGGATCTATCAGTATATGTTGTATCTATAGATGATAAAAATAATATTTTAAGTGTAATTAATTATACAGCTGGTGGCCTTAAATATGATGAAATTATGGATTTAACTAAAAAATATTTATCTAATAAAAATGTTAATAATATTGAAAATTTGTATTTAAATAAATATATATATTATTTAAGTAAAAACAATCAATTAATTATTTTAGATAATAGTTTAATAAATGCTAAATTATTATCATCTTTAAATTTATCAATTATTTTATTTATTTTTTTTGAAATTATAATTATATACTTTTCTCATTATCTAACAAAATGGTTAGTTAAACCCGTTGAAGAGTCTTTTATTAAACAAAAAAGATTTATATGTGATGCATCACATGAATTAAAAACTCCTCTTTCAGTAGTTATGGCAAGTGCGGATATGCTAGATGAAAATCCAAATGAGACTAAGTGGTTAAACAATATAAAAAGTGAATCAGAAAGAATGAATAAATTAGTCATAAATTTATTAGAACTTGCTAAATCAGAGGATTTGAATGAAAAAGAAGTATTTAATAATATAAATTTATCTAAATTAATTGAAACATCTGTTTTATCTTTTGAAAGTTTAGCTTTCGAGAATGGAATAAAATTAACATATTTAATAGAAGAAAATGTAATGTTTAATTGTAATTCTGATAGAATAAGAGAGTTATTAGGAATTCTTTTAGATAATGCTATAAAACATACAATTGATAATGAAGATGTAAATGTTAAAATGTTTAAAGATAAAGATTTTATTATTATTGAGGTAAAAAATAAAGGAAAAGAAATTGATAAAAAGGATAGAGAAAAAATTTTTGAAAGATTTTATAGAGCTGATGAATCTAGAAACAGAAACGATAATAGATATGGCCTTGGACTTTCAATCGCTAAAAATATAGTAACAAATCATAAAGGTAAAATATCTGTTAATTGTGCTGATGGTTATACAACATTTAAAGTAAAATTTAAAAAAAAGTAAAAAATATTTAATTTTTAATCTTCATTTAATATTCATTATATATACTTAAAATGTACAAAGAAAATATAAAGTAAATAGAAAGAAGGAATATAATGAAAAAAAATAATGATGAATCTTTGATAATTGATAATAAAGAAATATCAATTAATAAATCATCTAATAAAAAGTTATTGTACATATTATTTGGTTCAATATTTGTTTTATATTTATTAATTGGATATGTGATTTATGCAATTAATGTAAATGATATTGATTTATTGGATTTTAATAATAACAATGTTGAATTAAAATATACAAATACTGCAACTACAAGTAGTAAAAACTCAGGTATTTATATTATAGATGTATCAGGTGTAGTAGAAGAGGTAATGCCTTCAATTGTTGCCATAACATCTAAAACATTGATATCTTCAGGACAATATGGTCCAAGTATATTTGGATTTGGTTCAAATCGGTATACAGAAGGAGCAGGATCCGGAATTATAATTGCAAAAAATAATGAAGAATTATTAATATTAACAAATAATCATGTTGTAGAAGGGTCTTCTGAATTAACAGTACAATTTATAAATGAAAAATCATTTGATGCTAAAATAATAGGAACATCAGAAAGAAAAGATGTGGCTATTATATCTGTAAAATTGAGTGATTTAGATAGTGATACAATTGATTCTATTAAAATCGCAACAATAGGAGATAGTGATGAATTAAAAGTAGGTAATGGTATTATTGCTATAGGTAATGCTCTAGGATATGGGCAATCTGTTACAACAGGAGTAATAAGTGCATTAAATAGAGAAGTTACTATAGATAATTATAAAAATGAAATGATACAAATAGATGCAGCAATAAATGGAGGAAATAGTGGAGGTGCATTATTAAACTCAAATGGAGAAGTAGTAGGTATAAATTCTGCGAAATATTCTAGTTCTTATAGTAGTTCTGCAAGTGTTGAGGGAATGGGATTTGCTATTCCAATAACTGATATAAAAGATTTAATAAATGATTTAATGAATGGAAAAGAAGATGAGTCTGATATAACACTTGGAATAGAGGGATATATGACAAATAGTTCTTCATTTATGGGATATAATATGCCAACTGGGTTTTATATTTCTAAAATTGAATCAAATAGTATTGCTGATAAAAATAATTTAGAAATTGGAAATATAATTACAAAAATAGAAGGCGAAGATGTAGAAAGTGTAAATGATATAACTGATGTTTTATATGAAAAGAAAAAAGGGGATGAAATTTCACTTACTATAAGCTATACAAGTGGAAGAGAATATAAAGAAAAAACTATTAAAATTGATTTATCTTAAAAAAGATTTAATATTAAAGGAGGTGATAAATGACAAAACAATAGAAAACATGTAAAAAAATGTGTAATTTATAATAAAAAAATATTTACTCTCACATCTTAATTAAATTATGAATTACAATATAATATATATATTATTAATATTGAAGGAGGTGATAAATGAGATAGATAGAATATATATTATGAAAGTTAGGTGATAAAATGTTAATAGAAATAATTGGAAGTAATTGCAAAAATGGAGTAAAACTATATAAAATGGCTATTAAAGCCGCAAATAAATATAATCCTAATGTAAAAGTTTTAAAATCGGATGCTCCCTCATCTATAAAAAAATATAATATAAAAAATAAACCAGGATTAGTTATTGACGGTCAAATAATATGCCAAGGAATTGTACTTACGGATAAAATGATAAAAAATTATATGCAATTACCTTCATAGATATAATATTTATATGTATAAATAGCTCACTCCTTTATTACTAATTTATACATATAATAAAAAGAATTAGAAAAAATATCTAATTCTTTTTTATTTTGATAGAAATATTAAAACTTTTGTGATAATATATACTTTATAAATAATTTTGGAGGGCAGTATGGAAAACAAACAAGAGTGTTATGGGGTTGTATTTGAAAAAGAAAAATTAAATAATAATATTTACTTGTTAAAACCAACAAATATTATAAAGGGATATTATTTAAAAAATATAAATGATTATGGATTTTGTGATCTATATGGAAATAATTATTATTTATCGTCAGATTTTGATTCATATATAAATGGTTGTGATAAGACAGTATATTATTGTATGACTGAACAACAATTATTTGAAAAATATGCAACAACAGATGTATCATATGCATTAGAATGTTTTATGCAAGAATTAAATGAAGTAATGCATTTTGCAAAAATAGAAAATGATGAAAATGTCATAGTTACTAATATAGATATGGATCCTGTTATAAAAGGGAATGATTATGCACAAACATTGTATAGTCAAATGGACAGATTTGTTTTATTAGATAAAGATGTTATAAAGGAATTAATTAAAATAAATAATCCAGATTTAATGAAGGATGTTTTAAGCAGTGTAATAGAAAATACAGATAATGTTGATGAAGAAAATACAAAAGAAATAGAATTTGATTTGATGACAAGAGATGGTTTTACTACATATTTTAACATAATTTTAAATCTTTTATCTCAGCAAGATGATAGAAAAAATATAAATCTTTATTTGGAAAAAATTATAGATTCCTTGTATGCTGTAGAAAATAATTTAAAAGAAAAGGATATAGATGATGATAAATTTAATTTTATTAGTGATGGGTTATATTCTTTAATGGAAGCTATGGAAGAAATATCTCAAATAGAAGATACAGATATTGTTCGTGACGAATTAAGTACCTTTTATGAAAAATATAGTCAAGATATAATTGTACTTGCTAATTTAATTGAAAAATATAAAGATGCTGAACCAAGAAAAATAGAACCTTTAGAAAAAAATAAAAATTTTCGTAAATCAATTAATATAGTAGATATGAAAAAATATTTAGATTCAAAAGTTGTAGGACAAGAAGAAGCTAAGATAGATGTTATTTCTGCAATATTTAGAAATGAATTATCTGAAAATTCTAAAGATAGAACATCTTGTTTATTAATTGGACCTACTGGAAGTGGGAAAACATTAATAATAGAATCTGTTAGTGAATATTTAAGTAGACCTATGGTAATAATCGATTCAACTCAACTTACAATGCCTGGATACATAGGAGCAAATCTTGAAGATTATTTATTAAGATTATATCTTGCAGCTAACGAAGATTTAGATTTAGCACAACACGGTATAATATGTTTTGATGAAATAGATAAAAAAGGTAGTGATAAAAATAGTGATGTTTCAGGCAAAGGTGTTTTAAATACTTTACTTTCTTTTATTCATGGAACCGTATATGATATAAAGTATAAAAATAGTATTATAAAATTTGATACTTCTAATTTAACTATTTTTGCTACTGGAGCATTTGCAAATGTTGCCAAAAAAATTAATGGTGGTGATGATAAAAAGAATGGCAGTAATTATAAGAATACTTGTATTGGATTTAATTCTGTTTTAAATAGATCAAAAAAAGATGATGAAGAAGATATTAATTATCCTGTAATTACTCGTGAAGATCTTGTAAAATATGGTGAAATGCCACAAGAATTTATTGCTAGACTTACGACAGTAAGTCAATTACAAGGACACACTAAAGATAGTCTTAATGAATTGTTAACTAAATCATTAAGCAGCCCATTACTTTCTGAAAAAAATATATTATCCAAGATAAATGTTGATTTAAAGTGGACCGATAATTATTTAAATGCAATTATCAATGATGCTTTAAACTTAAAAATGGGTGGTAGAGCATTAAAAACTGTAATTGAAAAAACAGTAAAAAAAGCAAGATGGCAAGCATTAAACGATGAAAATGTTATTTCTATAGTTTTAGATGAAAATACAGTATTAGATAATGAAAATTATGAATTAATATATAGTAACGGAAATGTTTTAAAACATGAAAATGAAGAAAAAGCAAAAAAATTAGTTAAATAAAGATATATATATATCTTAAATTTATAAAAGTAATATTTAATAATAAAAACACATTTATTAAATATTACTTTTTATATTTTTTGTTAGAATATCTAATGTATAACAACATTTTTAAAATATATATAGTATTTTTTATTTATATTAAATTAGCATTAAATTAATTTTTTAAATAAAAGTATTTATATAAAATAAAGAAAATGATATACTTAATTATAGAGGTGTTATTATGATTTTATCTACAACTTCTACATTAGAAGGAATAAAAATTAAAGAATATAGGGGAGTAGTATTTGGCGAAGTTATATGTGGAACTCATTTTATAAAAGATTTAACAGCTAGTATTACTAATTTTGTTGGGGGTAGAGCAAAAGAATATGAAGAAGATCTTGTGAATGCAAGAGCAGACGCGATTAACGAAATGATAGAAAGAGCAAAGAAGATTGGTGCTAATGCACTAGTAGGTGTTAAAATTGATTTTGAATCTATAAATGTTGGAGAAGGAAATTCTGTAATGTTAATGGTTGTTGCAACAGGAACAGCAGTAGTGGTATAGGAGAGTATATGAAAAAAAAT
The DNA here is from genome assembly GCA_944329255.1 of uncultured Bacilli bacterium. Lineage (GTDB taxonomy): Bacteria > Bacillota_I > Bacilli_A > RF39 > UBA660 > CAG-1193. Next base: position 13,617 of record CALVIA010000008.1, on the reverse strand, counting down.
AGTCAATATGTTGGTGTAGATGAAAAATATATACCAGAAGATGAAAAGTATGTAGATGATGATATAAATAATGAATTAAAGGAAATTGTTAATGATGGTATTAAATATACTAAAAATTATTTAAGTGATAAAGATAATCAAAAAAAAATAAAAAATAGCGGGAAGAAAATATTTAATATATTTAAAGGGATAGGTATTGGATATTTAATATTTGTAGGATTTGTATTTTTATTTATTATTTTAATATTTATAATTGTTATTAGTAATTTTTTTAATATAAATAATAAGGTAAATGATAATTTTGATAATGATAATAGTATAATTGAGGAAACTAAAGATGATGTATATACACAATATGATATATTATCCTTTAATGGAGATTTAGAGCTTTATAAGGGTACTAAAAACGGAAATAATGTAAATTTATTATTAGATAATGTTATATCTAAAATACAAAAAAATTTGGATCATATTATAAATGTGAATTTTAATTCAACAAGTTATACAACTGTAAATGATATAATTACATTAAAAAAAATAGTTGATAAAAATAAAGATTATGAAGTATATTTTGAATACGATTCAAATGGGTTTATAAATGAAGTAAATATAATAGGTGATTAAAGTATGAAATGCGTTGTTGGAACATTATTTTATGATAATGGTAAGGTACTTCTTGATAAGCCAAGAAGAAGACCAACCTATCAAATAGTGGGAGGTTCATTAGAAGAAAATGAGACTCCGTTAGATGGAGCTTTTAGAGAAGCAAGAGAAGAATTAGGAAATAAAGTTAATTTAGACAAAAATCTTTTTAAATTTTTATTTGAATTTGATGAAAAAGCAACTAGTGACCCTAGTATGACTTTGCATTTTTACATTTTTGAATATCATGGAATTTTAGAAGGCGAATTAACTACATCAGAAGAAATTGAAGATTTTATTTGGTACGATACTTCTTTAGGAGAAAATATGCTTTCATATGCTTTAAAAAACGAAATAATTCCACTACTTGTTAAAGATAAAAAAATAAATTAAAAATATTAAATTATAGTATTGCAATTTATTAAAAGAAGTGTTAATATTAATTCACGGAATAAATGTTTATTTGTGTAATATGGATAAAATTTACCAATTAACAAAAATTTATGCTTTACCTTACATTTATTCCCAAACACTAAATTATTTAGTGTTTTTTTATTTTGTTCATATATCATTTATTATATTGAGAAAAAAAGATAAAAAGTATATAATATATAATATGGAGGATATATGAAAAAACATTTAAAAAAAGATGAATTAATTAAAATTAATAAATACTTTAGAGCAGCTAATTATTTATCGTTAGGTCAATTATACTTGTTAGATAATCCGCTATTAAAAGAGCCATTAAAAATAACAGATGTAAAAAGAAAAATAGTTGGACATTGGGGAACAGTTCCAGGACAAAATTTTGTATATGTACATTTAAATAGAATTATAAATAAATATGATTTAAATATGATATATATTTCTGGGCCAGGACATGGGGGAAATGCAATAGTATCTAATACATATTTAGAAGGAACTTATAGTGAAATTTATCCAAATATTACAAGAGATAAAGAAGGAATGAAGAAATTATTTAAACAATTTAGTTTTCCAGGAGGAATATCTAGTCATGTTGCTCCAGAAACTCCCGGATCTATAAATGAAGGTGGAGAATTAGGATATAGTCTTTCTCATGCATATGGTGCTGTTTTAGATAATCCAACTTTAATTGCAGCCTGTGTTATTGGAGATGGTGAAGCAGAAACAGGACCTCTTGCAACGAGTTGGCATGCAAATAAATTTATAAATCCAAAAACAGATGGGGCAGTATTACCAATACTTCATTTAAATGGATATAAAATTTCTAATCCAACTATTTTTTCGAGAATTAGTAATAAAGAATTAATTTCATTTTTTAAAGGTTGTGGATATGAGCCATTTATTGTAGAAAATGATAATATAGAAAAAATACATGAATTAATGGCAGCAACTTTAGATATTTGTATAGAAAAAATAAAATCAATTCAAAAAAATGCAAGAGAAAAAAATATTTTAAAAAGACCTATATGGCCGATGATAATATTAAAAACAAAAAAGGGTTGGACTGGTCCTAAAAAAATGGAAGGAAAACTTATTGAAAACACTTTTAGAGCACATCAAGTACCTATTAGTATATCTTATAGTGATCCTTCAAATTTACCACATTTAGAAGCATGGCTAAGGAGTTATCATCCAGAAGAGTTATTTGATGAAAATGGAACATTAATACAAGAATTACAAGATCTAGCTCCAAAAGGAAGTAAAAGGATGGGAGCTAATCCAAATGCTAATGGTGGAATATTATTAGAAGAATTAAGAACTCCTGATTTTAGAAAATATGGAATAAAGTTAGATTCTCCTGGTAGTGTGTATGCGCAAGATATGAGAGAACTAGGAGCATATATAAGAGATTTAATAAAATTAAATGAAGATAAAAGAAATTTTAGAATTTTTGGACCAGATGAAGCATTATCTAATAGATTAAATCATGTATTTGAAGTTACAAATAGACAGTGGAATGCAAATAAATACAATTTTGATGAATTTTTAGATAAAGATGGAAGAGTTATGGATTCAATGCTATCAGAACATTTATGTGAAGGATGGTTAGAAGGATATTTACTAACAGGAAGGCATGGATTTATTCATAGTTATGAGGCCTTTGTAAGAATAATAGATTCTATGGCTTCTCAACATGCAAAATGGTTAAAAGTCACTAAAGAACTTTCATGGAGAAGACCTATTGCATCATTAAATTATGTTTTATCAAGTCATATATGGCAACAAGATCATAATGGATATACTCATCAAGATCCCGGCTTTTTAAATCATTTAGTTACAAAAAAAGCTGATATAGTTAGAATGTATCTTCCTCCTGATAGTAATACTTTATTGTCATGTTTTGACCATTGTATAAAAACAAAAAATTATATAAATGTTATAATTGCAAGTAAACATGATAGACCACAATGGTTGAATATGGAAGATGCAGTTAAACATTGTACACAAGGAATTGGAATATGGGAATGGGCAAGTAATGATGCAAATTGTGAACCTGATTTAGTTATGGCCTGCGCAGGAGATACACCAACGCTAGAATCTTTAGCTGCAGTTAGTATTTTAAGAAAAGAATTTAAAGAACTTAAAATCAGATTTATTAATGTAGTAGATTTAATGAAATTAGAATCAAATACTAAACATCCACATGGTCTTACAGAAGAAGAATACGATACATTATTTACAAAAGATAAACCAATAATATTTTCTTTTCATGGATATCCATCTCTTATACACCAATTAACATATAAAAGAAATAATAAAAATTTACATGTTCATGGATATAAAGAAGAAGGTACTATAACAACACCATTTGATATGAGAGTTCAAAATGAAATTGATAGATACCATTTAATTATAGATGCATTATCATATATAGATAAATTAGGAGATAGAAAAGCATCATTAGTTCAGTGGTGTAAAAATAAATTGGTTGAACATAATGAGTATATAAGAGAATATGGAGAAGATTTACCTGAAATAATTAATTGGAAATGGGAAGATAATAAATAAAAAAATTGGAAAAATTCCAATTTTTTTTATTTGATTTGTTCTATTATATCTCTTGCAGCAATTAAACCAGTAGCAGCAGCAACAACAATATTTCCAGCTTTTCCTGAACCATCGCCGATAAAATATATGTTATCATTTTTTAATTTAAATTTATTATTTGTTTCAATTTCATTTGAGAAAAATTTTATTTCCGGACCATACAGTAATGTTTCATCGTTATTTATTCCAGGCATAATTTTATCTAATTTTTCTAAACCTTCTAATATATTAATTAAAATTCTATGAGGAAGAACTAATGCTAAATCACCAGCAACACAATCTTTTAAAGTGGGTTCAATAAAACCTTTATTAATTCTATTCCAATCTGATCTTCTACCCATTCTTAAATCTCTTAAAGATTGTATAATTGGTTTTCCATCACCTAAAACATTTGCAATTCTTGCTATAGATTCACCATATAATCTAGTATCAGTTATCGGATGTGTTAAATTAACTTTTGAAATAAAAGCAAAATTACTATTTTTTGATTTTATATCTTTTAAAGAATATCCATTAACACAACAATACCCTTCATATGATTCTTTTGCAACAAATCCTCCCGGATTTGAACAAAAAGTTCTTATCTCATCTCCATAGGTATCAGTTTTTATAAATATAGTTGGTTCATATAAAATTTTACTTAAATCTTCCATTATTTCTTTTCTAAATTCAACTCTAACTCCAATTTCTATACTTTGAGAAACATATGGAATATTATATTTATTAGCTAGTTCTCCAACCCACTTAGCACCAGTCCTACCTGGAGCAACTATGACATATTTCGATTTAAATATCTTGTCTTTATTTTTATATTTACAAATTATTTCATGATTATTTATATCTATAGTTTTTATATCAATTACATCACATAATTCTATTGTTTCAACACCATTATTTCTTAAATAATCAGTAAAATTTTCAATATATTTTGGTAAATGATCAGAACCAATATGTTTATTTTTAATAATTAATAATTTTGCACCATTTTTAGCAATTTCTTTTTCTAACTTTAAAGCTTCATCCATATTAGATGGATATACTTTAGCATCCATATTAAATTCATTAAAAATCTTTTCAGTATCATCAATTATTTTATAAGCATCACTTTGTGACATATATTTAAATAAATCGGATTTACCTAATTTAGGAATAAAATTAAGTTTTCCATCTGAAAAAGTTCCTGCACCACCATATCCGGATAAAATTTGGCATGGCTTACAATTTATACATTCTTTTTTATTAATAGCAATTGGACACATTCTTTTATTAGCAAATTTTCCTTTATCAAGTAATAATATTTTTAAATTTTTATTATTTTTAATTAATTCATAAGCAGAAAAAAGACCTGCAGGTCCTGCCCCAATAATAACTACATCATACATATTAACAACCTTCCTTACATTATAATTTTATCATAAATTATATATTTACACTATATAATTTAATATAATAAACAATATTAGGTGATTATATGAAACTAATAGAAATAATTTTAATTGGAATTTCACTAGCAATGGATGCATTTGCTGTATCAATATGTAAGGGGATTTCTTTAAAAAAAATATATTTTAAGTTAGCTATATTTTTGTCTTTATATTTCGCAATTTTTCAAGCATTAATGCCATATATAGGGTATAATATTGCATCAACATTTACAGACGTGGTATTAAAAATTGACCATTATATAGCATTTATACTACTATCAATAATTGGAATTAGCATGATTATTTCATATAAAGAAAACGATGAATATGATAATGATATATCATTTAAAACAATGATACTATTAGCAATGGCAACAAGTATAGATGCATTTGCAATAGGAGTAACATTTGCTTTTTTAAATACAAACTTATATTTATCTTTATTTATTGTATTTATAATTACATTAATATTATCAACAATAGGATTTTTAATAGGAAATAAAATAAGTAATAAATTTCAAAATAAAGCTAAATTATTTGGTGGATTTTTATTAATAATAATCGGAATTAAAATATTAATAGAACACTTAAATATTTTGTACGTAATACTTTAAGTATTATCTTTTTATATTATATTAATAAAATATTTGCACATAATAAATTTGAAAGGAGATAATATGAATAGATATGATGAAGTACCAAGTATAATTACTGGTAAGGATTTAGATTATTTAACTGATATGTTTAATTGGAATTATAATTCATTTAAAAATATTTATAATTCTTGTGATTGCGTATCTGATAAAGATATAAAAAGTTTATTAAGAAAGGGTGCAAATATGTTTGATGAAAATATGAATATAATATTAGACATACTAGGTGATGATAATGAATAATAAGATAGCTAATGAAAAGGTTATGGTACCAAAAGGTATATGCCAAAATGATAAAGATTATTTAAATTTATTATTAACTAATTTAAAAGAAATGTCTAAAAATTATGTTTCAGCAATGTTAGAATCATCAAATGATGATTTATATAAAAAATATTTTGAAATGTTTAAAAAAATAATTAAACTTCAAAGAGAAACATTTTTGCTTTTATTTAAAAATGGTTGGTATGAATTAGAATGCGCAGATTCAAATAAAGTAAATAAAAAATATAATGTTCTTACTCAGGAATATATGGATTTAGAATTAGAGTAAATATATTTATATTATATTGAAAAATAGTTATAAATATTATATTATTATATTGGTGATAATATGAATTTTGACTATTCTAAAATAATTAACTTTTTATGTAAAAAAGATATCAATGACTTTAATGATATTTTAAAAGAAGTAATAGAAAAGTATTTTGTAATGCTTAAAGTTAATACTTCAAATAGAATGATTTTATTAAGAGATAAAGAAAGTGATTTTAAGTTTATATTAGTATATAAAAATAATAGAATATTAATCTATCCAGATACATATTCTGCTTTATCATTTGGTGATGATTTTAAAAGAATAGTGGAAATTAAATTAAATTCAAATAATGATGTGGTACTTTCTTATATTTTCACTATCGATAAACCAAAAGGTATTGTTGCAGTAACTTCTACGTGGCATTATGAAGATAAAATGTATACAGAAGTTGTTAGTAGGGTAATGTTTTTTAAAGAAGAAAAAATTATTGCTTTAGATAATAAAGAGTCGATTCAAAGCTTTTTAAATTTATATTATGAGAAAAGAGATGAGGTATTTGGAGATTTATATTGGGATATGGATAAATTAAGAAAAAATTTATTTGTTGAACCTGATTTAATGATGAGAATACAAATTAATGATGGATTTAAAAAAGAAGAATTTAAAAATTTATTTATAAAACATAATGAAAAAATATCTGAAGTAATTAATAAGAATTGTAAATCAAGTTTATTTTAACTTGATTTTTTGCTATAATAATCACGGTGATTATTATGAGATTATTGCTTCATATATGTTGTGCACCTTGTAGTGTTATGTGTATTAAAACATTAAGAGAAGAAAATATTTTAGTTGATGGATTTTGGTATAACCCTAATATACATCCATACACTGAATATCAAAATAGATTAAATGCATTAAAAGAATATTCGAAAATGATTGATTTAAATGTAATATATGAAGATTATTATGGTTTAAAAGAGTTTACAAAAAATGTAATAGATATTTTAGATAATAGATGTTCATATTGTTATTTAAACAGACTGGAAAAAACAGTTTTATATGCAAAAGAAAATGGATATGATGCTTTTTCTACAACATTACTAATAAGTCCTTATCAAAATCATGATTTAATAAAAAAAATTTGTGAGCAACTAAGTATAAAACATAATATTAAATTTATTTATAAAGATTTTAGAAAATATTATTTTATTGGAAAAGATATTTTTAAAGACACAAAACTTTACATGCAAAAATATTGTGGCTGTATATTTAGTGAGGAAGAGAGATATTTAGGTGAAAATAAAAAATATGATTTTTCCAATATATCCTTTATAAGAAATAATAATAATTTTGAATTTAAAAAAATAGAAAATAATGAAAATATTATAAATAAAATATTAGATGAAAACATATCTAAAGAAGAAATTTATAATTTAATAAACAATTCTTTAATTTATGGTTTAAAAAAAGATGGCAAATTTATATCTTATGTAATTTTATTACCGTTTTCAAAAGATATATTAGAATTAAAATATTTATTTACTAAAAAAGAATATAGAAATAAAGGATATGCTAATAAAATACTAAAAATAATATATGGAAATTATAAACAAAATTATCAAAAAATGATTATAGGTTTAAAAGAAGATCAAATTCCATTTTTCATAAAACAAGGTTTTAATGAATTTTATGAAAGAAAAAATGATTTAATATATTATGTGAAAAATTTGAAATAAAAAAAATAAGAAAAGATTATTTAGATTCTTTTCTTATTTTTTTTAGCTTCTCTTGTTGTCATTACTTCTGTTTTACCATTTATAGTAACTTTTTGTTTATTTAAACCTTGTTTTTTTCTAGTTGCATTTAAAGCATGTGAACGACTATTTCCAAACAAAGGTTTTCTCTCGGTTTTAGTATTTGCCATTTTAATTCCTCCTTTTTAGTGAGTTTTCCTTTGTTAAATGTACCATAAATATTGTAATAAGTCAATTGTTATATTTATTAAAATTTGATAAAATTATATTGGAGGCATAATATGAAGTATATACCACTTAGAATTAAAACAAGTTATTCAATTTTAAGTTCTTTAAATGATATAAAAAAATTAATTCAATTTTGTAAAGCAAATGATATAAAAAGAATTGCTATAACAGATAATAATATGTTTGGTGTAATGGAATTTTATAAGGAATGTATTAAAAATGATATAAAACCAATTATAGGACTTGAAATAAAAATTGAAGATAATATAGTTTTATTATATGCAAAAAATTATGAGGGTTATCAAAATTTAACTAGAATCGTTTTTGTAATGCAAAATGAAAAAATTAATATAGATACCTTAAAAAAATATAGTAGTAATTTAATTTGTGTAACAACTATGTACGATGATTTAAAAAATATATATGAGGATATATATTATGGTTATACAAATATAAATATGAAAGATGATTCTAAAAAATGTGTTTATATAAATGAAATATTATGTTTAAAAAAAGAAGATATTAAATATTTAAAATATTTATATATGATAAAAAATAATAAAAAAATTAGTGATAATATAGAATATAATATTCCTAATAATTGCTATTTTGATTTTTTAGATTACGATTATGAAAATTCTTTAGAAATTAGTAATAAATGTAATTTGGAATTTAAATTTAATAAAAAACTTATGCCAAAATATGATGTAGAAAATTCTAAGGAATATTTGTTTAATTTATGTAAAAAAGGTTTATATAAGAGATTTGATGGAAAAGTTACAAAAAGTTATTATGATAGATTATTGTATGAATTAAATGTAATTGATAAAATGGGGTTTAATGATTATTTTTTAGTGGTTTGGGATTATGTAAAATATTCTAAAAAGAATAATATATTAGTAGGACCTGGAAGAGGAAGTGCAGCTGGAAGCCTTGTTGCTTATTCATTAGGAATAACTGATGTAGATCCGATAAAATATAATTTATTGTTTGAAAGATTTCTAAATATAGAAAGAATTACTATGCCAGATATAGATATAGATTTTGATTCATCTAAAAGAGAAGATGTTGTTAATTATGTAATTAATAAATATGGTGTTAAAAGGGTTCTTCCTATAATAACTTTTTCTAGTTTAACATCTAAACAAGTAATAAGAGACGTTGCAAGAATATTTGGAATTGAAAATGAAATACTAGATAAAATCACAAAATACATTGATCCAAATTTATCGTTAAAAGAATCTCTTAATAATGTTGAATTAGTAAAATTTATAAATACTAATAATTTAAAAAATATTTTTGATATTTCATTAAAATTAGAAGGGCTAAAAAGACAAATTTCAGTTCATGCTGCAGGTGTTATAATTAGTGGTGAAAATCTTGAATCATATATTCCATTACAAAAATATAGCGATTATTATATAAGCGGATATTCAATGGAACATTTAGAAGAATTAGGTTTAATAAAAATGGATTTTTTAGCATTAAAAAACTTAACAATGATACAGAATTTGTTAGATGAAATAGGTAACATTAATTTTAGAGATATTGATATTAATGATAGTAGTGTTTTAAAGTTATTTCAAAGTGGGGAAACATCTGGTATTTTTCAATTTGAATCAAGTGGAATGAAACAATTTTTAACTAAATTAAAACCAACTTCATTTGACGATATAGTATCTGCAATAGCTCTTTATAGACCAGGACCTTCTTTAAATATAGATTCTTTTATTAAAAGAAAAAATAATCTTGAAAAAATTGATTATTTTGATGAAAGCCTTATAGATATATTAAAACCAACATATGGAATAATTATATATCAAGAGCAAATAATGCAAATTGCAAATGTTATGGCTGGATATTCATATGGGGAAGCTGATGTATTAAGAAGGGCGATGAGCAAAAAAAAGAGAGATGTAATAGAAGATAATAAAGAGAAGTTTATAAATCAAAGTGTAGGAAAAGGTTATTCAAAAGAAGTGGCACAAAAAGTTTTTAATTATATACTTAAATTTGCAGATTATGGATTTAACAAAGCTCATTCTGTTTCTTATTCTATAATTGCAGTAAAAATGGCTTATTTAAAAATTAAATATAAAGAAATATTTATGTCATCGCTTCTTACAAATGCAATAGGAAATGAAAACAAAACTAAAGAATATGTAGATGAATGTAAAAAAATGGGAATAAATATATTAAAACCCAATATTAATTTAAGTAATTATCAATATAAAAATGAAAATGGAAGTATAAGATTTTCTTTAGCATCAATTAAAAATGTTGGAAGTATTGTTACAAAACAAATAATAAATGAAAGAAAAAATGGTTTATACAATGATATAACTGATTTTATAAAAAGAACATATGGAAAATTTGTAAATAAAAATGTTTTAACATCTTTAATAGATGCTGATAGTTTTAATGAATTCGGATATAATATTAAAACTTTACATAATAACTTGGATATTTTAATTAATTATTCTATGCTTATAAAAGATATTGATGAATCATTAGTTGACAAACCAATTATTTTAAAAGAAGAAGAATATAATAATTTTGAACTTGCAAAAATTGAAAAAGACATATTTGGTTTTTATATTTCTAATCATCCAGTTACAAAATATAAATTAAATAATAATAATATTGTTAATACATGTGATATAAACAAATATTTTGATAAAAAAATAAATATTGTTGTAATTATTAAAAAAATTAATAATATATATACAAAAAATGATAAAGAGATGGCATTTTTAAATGGATTTGATGAATATGGAAATATTGATATCGTTGTCTTTTCTGATAAAATAGAAAAAATTAATGATATTAAAATTAATGATGTTGTTTTAATTAATGGTAAAGTGGAAAAAAGAATGTCTAAATTTCAAGTTGTATTAGAAAATATAAAAAAATATGATATAATATAATATGAGGTGAATTATGATATTTAAAGAAAAAATATTATGTATAGTTTCAACAATTATTATTTCTTTACTTTGTATAATTCCTATATTAGATTTTAAAGTTTATAGAAATGAAGATGCAAAAAAATTATATAGAGTATATTTAAATGGTAAAAATATTGGAGTAATTAATTCAAAAGAAAAATTAGAAGAATATATAAATGAAGAACAAAAAGATTTAAAAGATAAATATGGTGTAAGTACTATATATGCTCCAAAAGGACTATATATAAGTGAATATATAAGTTATGATACTAATGTTGTAAGTGAAAAAGAAATATATGAGAAAATAAAAGATACAGAGAAGTTTACAATAAAAGGGTATGAAATAAATATTAAAACTGAAGAAGAAAATGATGATGGTGAAAATGAAGAAGTTGAAATAAATTTAAATGTTTTATCAAAAGATGATTTTAAAAATGCTGTTACTAATGTTGTAAAAGCTTTTGTTGATATAGAAGATTTAAATGTATTTTTAAGTGGAGAAGAATTTGTAATAGAAGATACAGGAAAAAAGATTGAAGATTTATATATTAAACAAACAATAAATATAAAAGAGGCATTTATTCCAAGTGATGAAAAAATTTTGTTAAATGAAAAAGATATAACAAAGTATTTATTATTTGGTGATGTTATCAATGAAAAAATGTATAAAGTAAAAGCAGGGGACACTATTGAAAGTATTGCCGAAAATAATAAACTAGCCGTAGAAGAACTTTTAGTTGTTAATCAAGATTTAAAAAGTAAAAATAATATTTTGTCAATTGGGCAAGAAATATCTGTTGCATTAATTTCGCCAATTGTTACAGTTGTTGAAGAAGAACACTCTGTAGTTGAAAAGGAAATTGCATATACAACAGAAATAGAGTATGATAGTTCTATGCCATACGGATCAACTAAAATTAAGCAAGAGGGTAAAAATGGTACGCAAATAATTACACAAAAAATCAAATATGAAAATGGAGAAATAGTAAATGCGTTAATTGCTGATACTGAAGTAGTTGAAGAAGTGATTAATAGAATTAAAGTAGTAGGAACAAAAAGTCTTTCAACTATTAATCCTGAAGATATTCCTGATTCGGGTGATTGGTATTGGCCTACTTTATCTCCATATATTATTACAAGTCCATATGGTTGGAGATGGGGTACTATTCATGAAGCCGTTGATATAAGCGGAACTGGATATGGTTCTCCTATATATGCGGCTAATAACGGAACAGTATATAAAGTATTTTATGATCAGTGGGGTGGCAATCAAATAATTATTGCACATTCAAATAATTATTATACATGGTATGCACATCTAGCAAACTTTGCATCTGGAATTAAAGCGGGTGTTAATGTAAAAAGAGGTCAAAGAATAGCTTCAATGGGATGTACTGGTAGTTTGTGTTTTGGAACACATTTGCATTTTGGAGCATATATTGGAATTCCTGGAAATGGTGGATCATCATTTGATCCAATGAAATTATATGGATAAAAGAGAGGAAAAAATATGAATAAATCAAAAGTATATTTTACAAAACATATAAATAGTGAAAGTTTAATAAAAATATTTAATAAATTAAATAAAGAATTAAAAGGAAACGTAGCAGTAAAATTGCATTCAGGAGAGGATGGTAATCAAAATTATATAAAACCAGAGTTTGTAAAAGATATTGTTGAATATGTAAATGGAACAGTTGTTGAATGCAATACAGCATATGAAGGGGAAAGAAATACAACAGATAAACACAAAAAGTTATTGGAAAAACATGGTTGGAATAAATATTTTAATGTTGATTTGATGGATGAAAATAATAATGATTTAATATTAGATATTCCAAAAGGTAAAAAAATAAAAGAAAATTATGTTGGAAGAAATATAGAAAAATATGACTCTATGCTTGTATTATCACATTTCAAGGGACATCCTATGGGAGGATATGGAGGAGCATTAAAACAATTATCAATTGGAATTGCATCAAGTGAAGGTAAAGCATGGATTCATAGCGCAGGATTTACAAAAGATCAGACAATATTATGGAACAACATTGCAAAACAAGATGATTTCTTAGAATCTATGGCTGATGCAGCATCTTCTATAATGAATTATTTTAAAGATAATATTGCATTTATAAATATAATGGTTAATTTATCAGTTGATTGTGATTGTTGTAAAATAGCAGAAGATCCTTGTATGAAAGATATTGGAATACTTGCTAGCACTGATCCAATAGCAATTGATCAAGCTTGTATTGATTTAATCTATAATTCCAATGATCCTGGTAAAAATCATTTTATTGAAAGAGTAGAAAGACAAAATGGACTTCATACTATAGAAGCATCTTATGAACTTGGATTCGGTAATAAGGAGTATGAACTTATTGACATAGATTT
>CALVIA010000007.1 GCA_944329255.1 uncultured Bacilli bacterium | reverse complement strand
TTTAAACAAACTATGTTATAATACAAATATAATTTATTTTGGAATTAGTAGTAATATATTTATATGTAGAGAAAACATGGTTGGTGAAAATGTTTATAGATATTTTATGAATGACATCCATTTAGTAATAAATCGTTAATTACGTTATAATTAAAGTGCACTTCTGTGAAATAAGGTGGTACCGTTCTTATGAACCCTTATAATATAAGTGCACTTTTATTTTTAAGGAGGATATATGAATATAATTCAAAGACCTAAAGGAACAAATGATGTATATGATGCTTATGGTAGAAAAGTTTTATATATAAGAAATCTAATTGAAAAAATTGCAAATAATTACAATTATAATTATTTTAGAACTCCAACATTTGAAAGAACAGAAGTTTTTAAAAGAGGTGTTGGTGATACTACAGATATAGTAGAAAAAGAAACATATGATTTTATCGATAGAGGAAATAGAAACATGACATTAAGACCAGAAGGTACTGCTGCTGTTGTAAGAAGTATAATTGAAAATAAATTATATGTTAATGGAATGAATAAAGTATGGTATTTTATGCCAATGTTTAGGTATGAAAGGCCTCAATCAGGAAGACTTCGTGAACATTTTCAATTTGGATTTGAAGCTTTTGGAAGTAACAGTCCACTTATAGATGCAGAAATTATTTCTATAGCTGTAAATATTTTAAAAAATTTAGGTTTAAAAGGTGTTAAGGTAAACATAAATACTTTAGGAGATACTGAATCAAGAAACAATTACAGAAACGAACTTAAAAAATATTTTGAATCACATTTAAATGAGTTATGTGATGATTGCAAAGAAAGATTTAATAGAAACCCGTTAAGAATTATTGATTGTAAATATGATGCAAATTTAGATATCATAAAAAATGCACCAAAAATTACAGATTATTTAAATGATACATCAAAAGAATATTTTGATAATGTTAAAAAATATTTAGATTGTTTAAATATAGAATATGAAGTAAATCCTAAAATTGTAAGAGGACTTGATTACTATACACATACAGTATTTGAAATAACAGCTACAATTAAAGATTTTGGAAGCCAAAATGTAATATGTGGTGGAGGAAGATATAATAATTTAGTTTCATCTTTAGGAGGGCCTGACTATCCTTCAGTTGGTTTTGGAATGGGAATTGAAAGATTAATAAATGCGCTAGAAAAAGAAGAATTAATACCTTGTGATAAACAAATAGATGCTTATGTTTGTTATATTTCAGAAAATGAAAAAAAATGTGCATTTGAAATATTAAATTATTTAAGAGAAAATAATATTAAATCAGATATGTGTTATTCAAATAGGAATTTAAAAGGACAATTTAAAGAAGCAGATTATAATAATTCAAAATATATAATTATAATTGGTGAAGAAGAAGAGGAAACTAATATTTTTACAATTAAAAATAATAGTACAAAAAATGAATACAAAATAAATAAAAAAGATATTATAAATTTTTTAAAGGAGAATAAATATGAATAAGTTAAAATTTAGTGATTTAAATAAACATTTTAATGAAGAAGTTGTTTTAAAAGGATTTATTGATAATATTAGAGATTTGCAATATGTACAATTTATGATATTAAGAGATAGAACAGGAAAAATTCAAGTTACAATAGAAAAAAATGAAGAAAATAAAAAGTTAAATGAAATCGTTTCTTCTTTAACACTAGAAAGTACAGTAACAGTTACAGGAAAATTATTAGAAAGCCCTAAAGTAAAATTAAATGGTATGGAAGTTATACCAACAAGTATTATTGAAACTAGTAAAAGTAGTGGAGAATTACCTATAAATTATAAAGACTTAAGTAGTGCACTATTAGATACAAGATTAGATTATAGATTTTTAGATTTACGAAACGAAAAAAACATAATGATGTTTAAAATACAAAGTTGTTTTATAGAAGGAATGAGAGAATTTTTATACAAAGAGGAGTTTACTGAAATACATACTCCTAAACTAATTGGTGCAGCATCAGAATCTGGATCAGATGTTTTTGAAGTAAAATATTTTGATACAAAAGCATATCTTGCTCAGTCCCCACAATTTTACAAACAAATGGCTATGTCATCTGGTTTTGAAAAAATATTTGAGGTTGCACCTGCTTTTAGAGCTGAAAATTCAAATACAAATAGACACACAACTGAATTTACATCATTTGATATAGAATTTAGTTATATAGATTCATATAATGATGTTATGGATTTTGAAGAAGAATTATTAATTGCTGGACTTACAAGAGTTAAAGAAAAATATGGTGAAATAATTAAAACAATGTTTAATAAAGAAGTTATAATACCAACAAGACCATTTCCTAGAGTAAAGTTAAATGACTTGTATAAAGAATTAGAAAAAAGATATGGATATAATATTCCAAAAGAAGATGTTGGAGATATGAATGCTGAGGCTGAAAAATTAACAAGCAAATATGCAGAAGAAGTATATGGACATGAATTTATATTTGTAACAGATTTTAGTCCTAAGAAAAGAGCATTTTATCATATGAGAGAAAACGGAATACCACAAGGATATGATTTAATATGGAGAGGTGTAGAAATTACTACAGGAGCTCAAAGAGAACATAGATATGATATATTATGTGAACAAGCACGCGAAAAAGGGTTAGGAGAGGATGTAAAGTTTTATCTTGAATTCTTCAAATATGGATGCCCTCCACATGGTGGTTTTGCACTAGGAGTCGATCGTATGACTATGTTATTATTAGGTATGCCTAATTTAAAAGAAACAATGTTCTTATTTAGAGGACCAAATAGGATTACACCATAATGAAATATATAATTTTATTACTTCTTTTATTTACAAAAAATGTATATGCTAAAAGTATAAATTTAGATGATGTAAAAGAATACGAAGATGTAAATTATATTGAAATAACATCACTAAATAATATTAATAAAATATATACATTAACTTCTTTAGAAGAAGTTATGATAAAAAATATTAACTTAGAAGATATAAGTTTTTTAAATAGCTTACATAAATTAAAAAAAGTAAACATTTATTATAGTAAAGTAAATATAAAAAAATTAAATAATAAATCAATAAAAGAACTAAATATTATAAGTTCATATGTTATAGATAATGATTTTACTAGTATAAACAATTTAAATATTGAAAAATTAGATTTAGAAGGAAGTTATATAAAATCTATATCTTCTTTGAGTAATACAATGTCTATTAAAGAATTAAATTTATCATCAGTAACTAATTTAAAAAGTTTAGATCCAATTATAAAATTACCTAATTTAAAGATACTAGATGTTGGTGGGGTTGAAGAACTAATTGATGATAATATATTTACCTATATAAAAAATAACAACATCACAGGAAATAATTATAATGAATCTAATTATATGTATTTAAATGGTACAAAGTATAATGAAAAACTTCATGAAATAATTGATGATTTAAACTTATCAAATCTAAGTGATATAGAAAAAATAAGAGCAATAACGCTATATGTAACAGATAATTTAATTTATGAAGATGCATGTAACACTGAACTTGGATGTAAATCAGAAATAAGTTTCAATCGCGTTGCAAAAAGTTTAAGTGGTTATGGAGTTTGTTATCATTATGCACTTTTAACAAATAAACTATTAAATTTAGCAGGTTTTGATTCATATATAGTAACAGGATATACAACAAGTGGATTGGGGCACGCATGGATTAATTTATATTTAGATGAAAAATGGTATGCAATAGATCCAACTTGGATTGATAACTATAGTATTAATTTAAGAGAACAATTAAGAAATACAGGTACATGTAAATACTTTATGACGCCTCTTGTTGAAAATAGCTCTTTTTACAAAGATCATTTAGAAGATGTTTTACCAATGAATATAGTAGAATTAAAAGAAAATGATGAAAAAGAAGAAAATAATGAAATTATTTATAAGAACAATAAAGTATATGAAACATTTTATTTATTAGCAATTGTTTCAATAGGAGGATTTATCTTATATTTAGCATATAAAAAAATTAAGTTTACGTAAAGCAAAATAAAATTTGCTTTTTTTTATTTATATGTTATAATTAATATGTTATAGTAGGTGTTTATATGAGAACGAGTAAAATAATTGTTAATGGAAAAGAACTAGAATTTGAAATGGGAATTAGTGAAGAGGAAATAGAGAGAAATGAAAATTCTTTATTTGATACAATAGATCTTAATGATGTAATTAAAGAAGTAAATGAAAGAAAATCAAACTAATAGAATTGATCATTTCTTAAAATTTATTTCTGAAATATCTAAAAGTGGCATTCAAATAGATTCAAACCTAGTATACGCAAATTTAGTTAAATTAGGATCCAAAGGTTCGAGATTTGACGATTATTTTACTGCATGGGTACAAAGATTTAAAACAAACAAAAATATAAATGTGTTTGTCGATAATAATTGGAATTGTTTTTGCCAATTTAAAAGTATATATGATGATAAAAATCCATATTATAAATTAAAATTATATATTCCTATGGATAAGGAACATATTTATAAAGGCGTAAATGATTTGTTTGATTTTTTATCTCACCAAAATATTCAACATTTATCTAAAGTTACTATAAATGAACGATTTGATGATGTAGTTATTAGGGTTAATAATGTAAGATGTGCAAAAGAAATTATGAAGTATGTTAATCAAAATGATTATATCAAACAAGGCCTTATTGCTCCTAATCCATTTGCATTTACAGATGGAAATATATCTTTAGTTTGGGATGGAATGATGTCATATAACACCGTAATATCTAACTGGATTTCTCTTTATATTAATCAATGTAAAATAAACAATTGTTTAGATAATGTTTCATATATTGATTTTTATACATATGTATATAATATGTATAATAAAATATTTATAGAAGGAAAAGATATAAATAATTTTTTAAATTCTTTAAAATTAAATGGAGGAATTAAAGAATTAACAAATTATCAATATGTTACAAGAATTTTACTTATATCTTTAAATAAAAATTCAACTTTAGATGATTTGTTTAATGAATTTAATAAAATAGTAATTCCAATAAATCAAAAAAACACTGAAAATAAAATGAACTATTTTATTGAAAATGATAAAAAACAGGATATTTTAATTGATAACACGCAAGAAGAATCGTTTAATTTATTATTATTTGAGTTATCAAAAAATTCTGGAATAGAAAATGCAATTTTATGTATAAAAAGATTTAATGAAACAGGAGACTACAGATATTTTACAAGAAAAAACAATATAAGAAATACATTATTATCAAATAATATTACAAAAGATGTTATGAATCAATTGTTTATTAATTTTCAAAAATATATTTTGATTAATGTATCAAAATTAACTTATGAAAAGTATGGACCAATTCAGCTATCAAGAGCATTATTTGCATTAAAAAATAATAATTATATGTATTTTACGAATGAAAATAATTTAAGAAAATATTTAGAGTTATTAATTAATAATAATAATATTGATGATATAATTCATGATATTTTAATAGAAAGCGGATATAATATTTCTCAAAATGATGATGATTATTGGATATTTAGTGAGATGGTATCAAATAGTAAAAAAAAATAATACTAAATATATAAAGTATTATTTTTTTATTCGTGTTATAATTTAAAAGGGTGATATTTATGCTTAAAGAAAAACTGTTGTTGTTACCAACAAAACCTGGTTGTTATTTAATGAAAGATAAAAATGGAGTAATAATTTATGTTGGTAAAGCAAAAAATTTAAAAAATAGAGTAAATTCTTACTTTAAAAGTAGTCATACTGGAAAAACTAGGGTTTTAGTAAGTAATATATATGACTTTGAATACATAATTACAAATTCTGAGCTTGAAGCACTTTTACTTGAAATAAATTTAATAAAAGAGCATACACCAAAATATAATATTCTTTTAAAAGATGATAAAAGTTATCCATATATTGAATTAACAGATGAAAAAATTCCAAGACTATTAATTGTAAGGCCTAATAAATTAAAAAGAAAAAACATAAAATTATATGGTCCTTATCCAAATGTTACTGCAGCTAGAAAGACAATTGAAATGTTAAATAGATTATATCCTTTAAGGAAATGCAAAAATATGCCTAAAAAAGAATGTTTATATTATCATATAAATGAATGTTTAGGATATTGTATAAATAAAATAGATGAAAATAAAATTAAAGAAATAAAAAATGAAATAATTAGTTTTTTAAAAGGTGACGATAGCATAGTTTTAAATAAGATTGAACATGAAATGCAAGAATCTATAAATAAATTAAATTTTGAAAAAGCAAAAGAATTAAATGAATTGAAACAGTTTATAAATATTACATTAAGGAGTCAATTAATTGATTTAAATGATAACATAGATAGAGATATATTTGGTTACGCAGTATATAAAGGTTATATTTCTATACAAGTACTATTTTTAAGAGGGGGCAAATTAATTGAAAGAAAAAGTAGCGTATATCCTATTATTAGTGATGAAATAGAAGATTTAACACTATTTATTAGCAGTTTTTATGATAAAAACAATATAAAACCAAAAGAAATATTGGTTCCAGATGTGATAGATGAAAATATTATAAAGCAAGTATTAGATATAAATGTATATAAACCTATTAAAGGAAAGAAAAAAGAATTAATAGAAATGGCGAATAAAAATGCTTTAAACACTTTAAAAGAAAAGTTTGAACTTATAAAAAAATCTGATGAAAATGCTTTAAATGCAATTAATGAATTAAAAGAATTACTAAATATAGAAAGTGCTAATAAAATAGAAGCATTTGACAATTCACATCTTTTTGGAACATACTCTGTTAGTGGAATGATTACATTTACTTTAGGTATGCCAGATAAAAATAATTATAGAAAATATAAAATAACATCAGAACACCATGATGATTTTCATGTTATGAAGGAAGTAATATATAGAAGATATTATAGGGTTCTTATGGAAAATTTAGAAAAACCCGATCTTATAATAGTAGATGGTGGTAAAGCTCAAATAACAGCTGCACAAACTGTTCTTGCTTCACTAAACTTAAAGATTCCAGTTTGCGGACTAGTAAAAAATGATAAGCATAAAACAAGTAATATTTTATATAATGATAAGATTTATGAAATAGATAAAAGTTCTAATTTATTTCATATGTTAGAAAGAATTCAAGATGAAGTACATAATTATACAATAAATTATCATAAAAATATAAGAAGTAAAGGAGCATTAAGCAGCATATTAGATAATGTTTCTGGAATAGGTGAAGTAAGAAAGAATAAATTGTTAAAAAGGTATTCAAGCATAAACAAAATAAAAGATGCAAAAATAGAAGATTTAAAGAAAATATTACCAGAAGATATTGCAATAAATTTATTAGAATATTTAAAAGGAGAAAAATAATGAGAATAGGGGTATTTGATTCAGGAGTCGGAGGATTAACAGTTTTAAAATCACTTATAGATGAATACCCAAATAATGAGTATTTTTATATAGGAGATAATAAAAATAATCCATATGGTGATAAGAATAAAGATGAATTATATAAGTATTCTACTAAAATAATTGATTATTTTATAACAATTAAAATTGATTTAATTGTTATAGCATGTAACACAATATGTTCTAATGTATATGATTTATTAAAAGAAAAATATAATATACCGTTAATTGGAGTAATAGATGCAACTATAGAAGAATTTATAAAAAGTAATGAAAAAGAAGTTTTAATAATGGCTACTAAAGCAACTATTGATAGTAAAGTTTATGAAAACAAGATAAAATACTATGATCCAAATATTAAGGTTTTAAGTATAGCAACAAAAGAGTTAGTTCCACTTATAGAAAATCAAGAAGATACAAAACCAATAATAAATAAGTATTTAGAAAATTATAGTAATATTAATTGTATTGTATTAGGATGTACTCACTACAAGCTAATACAAAATAATTTTAATAAAAATATAAAAATAATTAATAGTAGTGATGGAATAATAAAACAAATTAAAAAATATATAAAGGATAGCAAAAAAGAAATTACTATATATACAACAGGTAATGAATATTTATTTAATAAATTATGCTATAAAATTACAGGTATGAAAGCAAAAAAACTTGTATTATAAAATATCATAAAGTAAATATATTGTTTTTCCTTTTACTTCAATGAAACCTTCGTTTTTTAAATTTTTTAATTCTCTAGACATTGCAGATCTATTAACTGCAAGATAATCAGCCAAATCCGTGTAACTTAATGTTAGATGGATTTTTTTATTTTTAACATTGTTTTTAAAATATGATAATAATTTATCTCTAATTGTTTTATTAGTTAAAATTTCAATTCTTTTATTATTTTCTAATATTTTATTAGATATTATTAATAACATATTTTTTAAAAATTGATTAAAACACGGTAAACTACTTTTATTATTTATAACATCATCAAAATCTATTAATAATATTTTACTATCTTCTTTTGTATAAAAATCACATTCTAAATTAGTTGTAATAGATGAAATCATTGTTCCAAATAAGTCATTTTCATATAAATCTTCAATAATTGTTTTATTTCCGTTATAATCGTTTTTTATAATTTGTAAATGTCCGTAAACCAAAATACATATAAAATTTTGATCTTTTATACTAGATAAAATTATATTATTTTTTTTGAAATTCATTATATTTGCTTCTAAAGATTGAAGTAAAATATTTTTTTCTGCATCATTTATATTTTTAAACAACTCATCCATAGTTTACACCTCTATGTATTATTTTATCACTTTTATATATTTGTTGCAATTGCAACAAGATAATATTAAAAAGTGTTGTATAATGTGATTAAAGTAAAGTAGGGAGGAAGTTATGAAAGTAATTAAAAGAGACGGGCATATGGTTGAATGGTGTCCTGAAAAAGTAGAACAGGCAATAAATAAAGCTAATATGGAGGTCGAAGAAGAAGAACAAGCATCTTCTGTTCAAATTAAAAATATAATTAAATATATTGAAAAATTAGGTAAAAAAAGAATATTAGTTGAAGATATACAAGACATTATAGAAATGAAATTAATGTCTATTGGAAAATATAATCTTGCAAAAAAATATATAACATATAGATATACAAGAGAATTAGTTAGAAGAAGTAATACAACAGATTTAGCAATAAAAGAATTAATTGATGGTGAAAGTGAATATTGGAATACTGAAAATTCCAATAAAAATGCTAAAGTTGTTACAACACAAAGAGATTATTTAGCAGGAATAACTAGTACAGATATTACAAGAAGATTTCTTTTACCAGAAGATATAGTAAGCGCACATGACGATGGTATAATACATTTTCATGATGCAGATTATTTTGCACAAAATGCTTTACATAATTGTGATTTAATTAATCTTGAAGATATGCTTCAAAATGGAACTATAATTAATGGTGTTATGATAGAAAAACCTCATAGATTTTTAACAGCTATGACAATAGCAACTCAGTTAATTACTGCTGTTTCATCTAGTCAATACGGAGGTGCAACTATTTCTTTAACACATCTAGCACCATTTGTAAGGGAAAGCTACGAAAGATATTTAAAAAAATATAAAGAGAGAAAATTTAAAAAAGAGGATTGCGAAAAATACGCAAAAGAAGATATTAAGAAAGAAATAATAGACGGAGTACAGACATTCCAATATCAAATTAATTCTATGACAACAACAAATGGACAAGCACCATTTTTAAGTGTATGTATGTATTTAGGGGAAACAGATGAATATAAAGAAGAACTTGCTATGATTATTGAAGAGGTTTTAAATCAAAGAATTGAAGGAATGAAAAATGAAAAAGGAGTTTATGTTACTCCAGCATTTCCAAAACTTCTATATGTATTAGAAGAAGATAATATACATAAAGATAGTAAATACTACTATTTAACTGAATTAGCTGCTAAATGCACTGCAAAAAGAATGGTTCCAGACTATATTTCTGAAAAAATAATGAAAGAATATAAGAAAAATGAATATGGTGATGGTGATTGTTATCCATGTATGGGATGTAGAAGTTTCTTAACTCCAGATAGATCAATAAGTTTAGGAAATGTAGCAAAAGCAAAAAATTATGTTGAAGGGAAACCAAAATATTATGGAAGATTTAATCAAGGTGTTGTAACAATTAACTTAGTAGATGTTGCCTTATCTTCTGAAAAAGATGAGGAAAAATTCTGGCAAATATTTGAAGAAAGACTAGAATTATGTCATAGAGCACTTCAAATAAGACATAAAAGATTAAGTAAAGCAACATCTGATGTAGCACCAATTTTATGGCAAAACGGTGCATTAGCAAGATTAGAAAAAGGTGAAAGTATTCATGAATTACTTCACAATGGATATTCAACTATTTCATTAGGATATGCAGGACTTTATGAATGCGTAAAATATATGACAGGACATAGTCATACTGATAATGGAATTGGAAAAGATTTTGGTATAAAAGTAATGCAAAAATTAAATGATAAATGCAAGGAATGGAAAGAAATAGAAAATATAGACTATAGTGTATACGGAACACCAATTGAATCTACTACATATAAATTTGCAAAGTGCTTAAAAGATAGATTTGGTGTTATAAAAGGTATTACAGATAGAGATTATATCACTAATTCTTATCATGTGCCTGTATTTGAAGAAATTGATGCGTTTACTAAATTAAAATTAGAAAGTGAATTTCAAAGATTATCTCCAGGTGGGGCAATAAGTTATATTGAGACACCTAATTTATGTAATAATTTAGATGCAGTAATGGAAATTATTAAATTTATATATGATAATATAATGTATGCTGAATTAAATACAAAATCTGATTATTGTCAAGTTTGTGGGTATGATGGAGAAATACTTATTGACGATAATCTAGAATGGTATTGTCCAAACTGTGGTAATAGAGATCATGACAAATTAAATGTAGCTAGAAGAACATGTGGATATATTGGAACTAATTTTTGGAATAAAGGAAGAACACAAGAAATAAAAGAAAGAGTAATGCATATAGATAATAAGGATGCTGATTAATATGAGATATAACAAAATAAGAAAAATGGATATATCAAATGGGCCAGGTGTAAGAGTATCGATTTTTATGCAAGGTTGTACATTTAAATGTAAAAATTGTTTTAATCCAGAAACACACGATTTTAATGGAGGAACCGAATTTACAAATGATATTATTGATAAAGTCTTAGATTTATGTAATAAAGATTATATTGTGGGATTATCTATTTTAGGTGGGGAACCATTACATCCTAAAAATATAGAAGGGACAACAATGCTTGCAAAAAAATTTAAAGAAAAATTTAAAGATAAAACTATATGGGTATGGAGTGGTTTTTTATACGATAGAGACCTAAAAGATAAAGAAATATTAAATTATATAGATGTTTTAGTTGATGGTCAGTTTAAAGAGGAATTACATAATCCAAAATTAAAATGGTGTGGTTCTTCAAATCAACGAGTAATTGATGTAAAAAAAAGTATAGAAGAAAATAAAATTATATTATATGAATAGAGGTAAAATGAAAAAAAGAGGATTTGAAATTGCAAAAGGATGGGAAGATAAGGATATACATCTTCCTGTAAGAAAAACAAAAGGTTCTGCTGCATATGATGTTGAAGCTGCAATTGATATGGTTATTCCACCATACAAACCCGGAATAAAGCCATCTTTAATTCCAACTGGATTAAAAGCATATTGCAAGGATGATGAATGGTATATGTTAGTAAATAGAAGTTCTGGTCCTAAAAAAGGATTTTTTATGCCAAATAGTATTGGTGTAGTAGATTCAGATTATTATGAAAATGAAAATAATGATGGACACTTTTATTTTCAATATTATAATTTTAATAATGAAGATTTAGTAATAAAAAAAGGAGATATAATTGGTCAAGTTATTTTTCAAAAATTTCTTACAATAGATAATGATAATGCAACAGGAGAAAGAAAAGGTGGATTTGGATCTACCGATAATATTAAATAGAAAAGAATTTAAATTTTAAATAAAGCCCAGTGTTTTAAATTAAACATTGGGTTTTATATCGAATAAAAATAATAAATAACTATTTACATAAAGTAAGATATAATGTATACTTATTTTGTAACATATAGTATGGAGGATAATGTGAAAAAAATTATTTTATTATTAACACTTTGCTTAACAATAACATTTTTAGTAGGATGTAGTTGTGAAAAAAAAGAAAAAAATGGTGGAAATGATTTAATGCCAGTAAAAGATTTATATACATCTGACTCTAAATTGGTTTATGATAATGCAGGTATTTTTAAACTGGTATTTGAATTTAAAAATGACGAAGTAACAAGTTGTGAACATTATTATGAATACGAAAGTGAAGAAGATGCAAAAAAACATTATGAAGAAGACAAAGAAAATTTAAAAGATAATGCAACGATAAAAAATATTACTTTAAATGGAAAATATGTTATTTATACAATATCAGATACAGAATGGGCTGGATTAAAAAGAGAAGATGTTGAGAAAAAATATTCATATTTAATTCCAGTTTATGAATAAAAAAATGATGTAGATTTTTTATATCTACATTTTTACTTTAAAGAGGTGATTAAAATGCAAACATATATTTTCGGTCATAGAAATCCAGATACAGATAGTATTTGTTCAAGTATAGCGCTTTCTTATTTAAAAAATTCTCTTGGAGAAAAGACAGTTCCAAAAACAATTGGACATTTAAATAATGAAACTAAATTTGTTTTAAATTACTTTAAAATTCCAGAGCCACAATATTTAAATGATGTAAAAATAAGAATTAAAAATATAAAATATGATAAAAATATATATATTAACGAAAATAGTAGTATATTTGATGCTTATCATATTATGCAAAAACAAAGTATTACAGCAATACCTTTAACAAATAATTCAAATAAATTATCAGGTTTTGTTTCAATGAAAGATTTATCAAAATTTCTTGTTGAAGGAAATAAAATGAAGATAAACACATCACTTGATAATATTATAAATGTTTTAAATGCTACAGTTTTAACTAAATTTGATGATGAAATAATAGGAAATATGATGTTAGTTGGATATCAAAGTTCAACTTTTCATGAAGAAGTTAAATTAACTAATAATGATATCTTAATAATTGGAGATAGATATAAAGTTATTGATTATGCAATTGAATCTTCTGTTAAATTAATAATTTTAGCACTTAATAATAATTTAAATAATGAATATATAGAAAAAGCTAAAAAAAATAGAATTACAATTATAAAAAGCGCGATGTCAAGCTTTGAAATAGCAAATATAATAAGTTTAAGTAATCGTATAAAAAGCATTAATAATTGCATTAATCCCGTAACTGTTTTTGATGATGATTATTATGATGAATTTCAAATAATTTCAAAAAAATCTAAACATACAAATTATCCTGTAATTAATCATAAAGGAGAATGTCTTGGATTAATAAGTTTAAATCATGTTAATGAATATGATATTCAAAATGTTATTTTAGTTGATCACAACAATTATGAACAATCGGTTGTAGGGATTGAAGAAGCTAAGATTATAGAAATAATCGATCATCACAATTTAGGAACTATTGGAACAAAAGTACCAATTAATTTTAGGTGTATGATAGTAGGATGTACAGCAACTATTATATATAAAATGTATCAAGAATCTAAAGTAAAAATACCGAAAAATATAGCAGGATTATTATTATCAGCAATACTATCAGATACATTATTATTTACATCCCCAAGTACAACTGAACTTGATAAACAAGTTGCTATAAAATTATCAAAAATTGCTAGAATAAATATTGACGATTATGGTTATAAAATGCTTAAAGCAGCATCTACAATTTCAGGATTAACAGTAAATGAACTTATATATCAAGACTATAAATCATATACTGTGGGAAATATACATATAGGTTTAAGTCAATTATTAACTATGGATTTTGATGAAATAAATAAAAATATTGATTCTTATATAAATAAATTAGATGAAATAAATGATATAAATAAAGGTGTAAATGCCTTATTTATAACAGATATTATAAGAAAAGGTTCATATGTTATATATAGTAATAAATCAGAAGATATAATAAGAGATAGTTTTAATTTAAAAGAAATTTATCAAGGCTGTTTTATACCAAATGTTATATCAAGAAAAAAACAAATTTTACCAGCCATTATTGATATTATTGAATCAAAATAAAACAATAGTAATATATTGTTTTATTTTTTAATATATATTACTATGTATAAAATAGAAAATATTATAATTAAAAACTCTTATTTAGATGATAAAAGCATTTATTATCATAAAAAATTATATATAAGTTATTTAAAAAAATTAAATGAACTTTTAATAAAAAATGATTATGACTTTAGATATAGCAAAAAAGAATTAATTAGTAAGATAGATATATTTAATCTTAATGATAGAGATGATATACTATATTATTTGGGTGCCGTATTAAATCATGAACTATATTTTAACATCATAACAAATAATTCAAATAATAAATATTTCTATGATTTTATAAAAATAATAGAAAAAAGATATACATCACTATTAAATTTTAAATTAGAATTTAAAAATATTTCAAATAAATTAGTTGGTTCTGGTTTTACTTTTTTAGTAATTGATAATAATAACGAATTAAACATAATTAATCTTTCAAACAACGAAACTCCTTATTTGTATGGATATACACCATTAATTGCAATGGATTTATGGGAACATTCATATTATTTAAAATATAATATAGATAAAGAAAAATATATAGATGATTTTTTAAATAATTTAAATTATGAATATATTATAAAAAAATAAACAAAATGGTGTTTATTTTTTTATTTTTAATATATCTTGTTAGATTTTAAATATGTGGTTATAATA
This sequence comes from uncultured Bacilli bacterium, assembly GCA_944329255.1. GTDB lineage: Bacteria > Bacillota_I > Bacilli_A > RF39 > UBA660 > CAG-1193. The sequence goes on along the minus strand of CALVIA010000007.1, from coordinate 6,691 downwards.
TAAAAGTAAGGAGTTATTTATGGATGCAATATATGATTTTATAATAAATTTAATTGAAAATTTAGGTAATTCTGGTATAATATTAAATTGTTTATTAATTGTAGTTGAATCAATTATGCCTATACTTCCCTTATCTTTATTTATAACAATATTGTTTATAAATTATGGATATATACTTGGATTTTTAATATCATGGATATTTTGTGTAATTGGTTGCTTATGTTCATATTTTTTATTTAAAAAAATATTAAAAAAACCAATAAATAACAAATTAAAAACCAATAAATTTTATAATAAATTTTTATCAGTAATTAATAAAATAAAATTTAGCAATTTAGTATTAGTCATTTCACTTCCATTTACACCAGCATTTTTTGTAAATATAGTAAGTGGAATTTCTCAAATGTCATTAAAAAAATTTATATTTTCAATAATTATAGGCAAAATAGCAATGATTTTATTTTGGGGATACATAGGTACTTCACTTATAGAATCAATTAAAAATCCAATTATATTATTAAAAATTTCTGTTATAATTATATTGGTATATGGGATTAGCAAATTAATAAATAAAAAATTAAATTTAGATTAGGAGTATGTAGTATGAGAAAAAAAGCAGTATTGATAATTCATGGATTTGCAGGGGGAACATATGATCAAGAAAAATTAGCATTTTTCCTAGAATTAAATGGATTTGATGTATATACATTTACTTTGCCAGGACATGAAAAACTTATTTATGGCAAAGTTAAAAAAGAAAAATGGATAGAAAGTTGTGAAAAACATTTACAAATGTTAATAGACAATAAATATAAAGATATAAGTGTAGTTGGGCATAGTATGGGAGGAGTTTTAGCATCGTATCTAGCTTATAAATATAGTGAAAATGTTAAAAGATTAGTATTGTTAGCTCCTGCATTTAAATATTTAACATTTGAAAATGATAAATTCAAAATGTCTTCGGTAATAAAAAATAGTCCTAAAATAATTAATACATATTCAAAAGAAGAAGTATTTTCAAGAATGATAAAATTTCCTTCATCTGTTGTAAAAGAATTTATGGAATTAGTTAATAAATTTTATGATTTACCATCTTCAATTGATAGTAAAACTTTAATAATTCAAGGTGCAAGCGATGATATAGTTCCAGTTAAAAGTAGTGAATATGTATATGAAAGTTTAAAAAGTAAAAATAAAAATATATATGTTATAGATAATATAACACATGATATTTTTAAAGATGGTAACAATATAGAATATATTTTAAATTTAATTAAGGATTTTTTAAATGATAAAAATTAAAAATGATTTTAATTTAAATGATACAATTACTTGCGGACAAATATTTAGATTTGAAGTAATAGATAATGGATATATTTTAATTTTAGATGATAGAGTAGTTAGACTAGAAATAGATAATGATTTTATAAATATATATTCCTCAAACGAAGAAAATATATGTTCAATAATAAAATCATATCTCGGGCTAAATATAAATTACAATGAAATTAATAATTCACTAATGAAAAACGATATAAAACTTAAGGAAATTATAAATTATTGTAATGGATTTAAAATAATTAATTCTCCAAAATTTGAAACTATTATTTCATATATGATTAGTTCTAACAATACTGTAAAAAATATACAAAAATCTGTAAATTTAATGAGTGAAAAATATGGAAAAAAAATATATTTTGAAGGAAAAAACTATTTTTTATTTCCAAATTTAGAGGATTTAAAAAAATTAAATATAGAAGATTTTAAAAATCTAAAATTAGGTTTTAGAAGTAAATATATTTTCGACTTCGTAAATAATATAAAAGAAGAGGATATAACATATATAGATTCCTTAAATACAGAAAAAGCCTTAAATTATTTAATGAAATATAAAGGAATAGGAATTAAAGTTGCTTCATGTATACTCTTATTTGCTTTTAAAAGATTTGATGTTTTTCCAATTGATACATGGGTAAAAAAATATATGAAAGAAAACTATAATTTAAATAGCATTAAAGAAATAGAAGATTATACTAAAAATAAATATGGCAATTACTCTGGAATAGTTATTCAATATATTTATCATTCAAGTAGAAATAAAAAATAATTACATTTTTATTTTTTTATTTTTTTAAGTTTCTTTTTATATAATATTAATATATAAAAACACATAAAAAATCCCAATAAATATATTAAAATATTATTTAAAATTATATTTTTTATTATAATGTTACTTAATAATATTATTGATAAAAAACTACAAATAATAATAATTGCATAATAAAAAATATTATTTTTATAATTAAATATTTTAATAGAAATATATTTTATTAAATATAAATAAATAGTTATTGTAAAGAAATAATCAATTATAAAAAATAACGATAAAACATTACCACCATTTGCAATCAATTTATACTCAGCTTTTTTTAATATAAAATAAGCAGGATAATTAAAAAGATCCATATACTTATAATTATATACAGTAGTTATATAAAAAAATATTATTAAAATAGATAATGTAGAAATTATATATCCAAATATAAAACATAAATTGATTTTTTTACAATTATTTTTAGGAATTATATTTAATATTAAAATAGGGGATATAGTATAGATTATTGCATGTATTAATGAAGAAAAAAAGTTATTATTAGAAAGTACTAACATTGGTTTTAAATTATTAAAATCTATATATTTAAACAAAACAATACAATTAATCATAAATAGTAAAATACTAATAAAAAACATAAATAATGAAGTTCTACCAATTGTTTCTATTCCTTTATTTACAATATATAAAGAAGGAAATAATATTAAAAATGCTATAAAATAATTTGATGTTTCAAATAAATATTTTAAAGACGCAAATGTAACAAAATCATTTAAAATTATCATAAAAGACACAATTACAAATATTAACAAAATAAAATTTATAACTTTATTATTAGATTCTAATATATTTTTTTTATTAAATAAATAAATCATACCCATAAAGAAAATTCCAAAAACAAGACTAGTTATTATAACAATCCATGTATCCTGTTTAGAAATAGATAATATTTTTTGAAATCCAATTCCATTAAAAAAACTTCTTGATAAAAAAACTACAAGTGTAAAATATTCTAATATACCAATATATTTATTATTATATTTTTCAATCAATTTTTTCATTTCCTTTCTTTAATGAACCAATTTGTTCAATAGTAATATTCAAATTTAAATCTATTTCTGAATTTGATAAAAGTTCAGAAATATTATTTTTGTTTTTTTCATAAAATAAATAATTATTTCTATATATATATTGTTCAATCCCAAGAATATCTGATTCACTTTTTTTAATTTCATTAAAAAAATTATTAATATTTTCTGATAATTCATTTTTTATTTTCTTTTCTATTTCATCCATGATTTTGTTATTTTCTATATTCATATTGCAATTTAATTCTGACAAACCTGATACAATATCTACTTCAGTTATTATTTTATTTAAATCAAAATCATAATAATAGTTTGAACTATAATCAAGTATTTCAATACTACCATAATCATTTTTATCACATTTAAATGAAAAAACTGATGAAGATAAATTATTATTCAATAAATTATATATAAAAGTATTATCTTTATTTAAATAAGAAACTAATTTATCATCTTTAAAAATTGCGTTTTGTTCATCTAAAGAAATAGTTTTTTTATCGTCTTCATCTTTAATTAAAATTACTGGTAAAACAGGATCAATTCCAATTTTCATTACTGATTCTATAAACCTATCAAAAGTTATACTACTTGTACTTCCTTCTATGTTTGTTGATAAATCAATACTCTTTGAAATGTCTTGCAAAGGAACATTTGAATCAGAATTGTTAATGTTCATTATTTCATTAATATTATTTTTTGTTACCATAAGATTAAAACTTTTTTCTACTTCTGAATCTCTTAAAATAAAATCAAAAATTTTTGAAATACCTTCTTTTGCAAATGATTCTGAAATAACAAAAGAATTTAAATGGCCAACGTATAATTTTTGAGGGGACTCCAACACTATTTTTCTTAATGCCTCGTGAAGAGTTTTACCAGATGATTCATATATTTTTATATTTGGCGAAACATCTTTTTCTCCAGTTTTTTTGGCGTCTAATACATGAACTATAACATTATAATTACCATCTTTTATATCTAAACCAATTGAGGAAGCAATAGCCATATCAGTAAGTTCTCTATAGTCTGAACATCCTGTCAATACAAATAATGAAAAAAGTAAAATTAATATTCTTTTCATAATTCACCTCTTTTAATATTTTTAAATGATGTTAATTTATTTCTAAATTTCATTTTATAATTATTTGACAAAATAATATTATTTTCTTGATCTTTTAAATTAAATGGACTAGTAGGATACATATATGGAATATCAAATGAATTAATACTACACAATTCACCAACAAGCAATATAAAGGCAATGAAGACACCTAATATTCCAGAAAAACCAGCAAAAGCAATAAATATTAATCTCCAAATTTTAACACTATTTCCAACTTCATTTGTACTAAAAATTAACTCACTTATTGATGTTATTGCAATAACAATAACCATAATTGGACTTACTAGTCCAGCTTGAACAGCAGCATCTCCTAAAACTAAAGCACCAACTATTGATAAAGCACTTCCTAATTTTGAAGGAGTTCGCAAATCAGTTTCTCTTAAAATTTCAAATGTAACATTCATTACTAAAGCCTCTATAACAGTAGGAAATGGAACACCATCTTTCTGCATAGCAAAATTTACAATTAAACTAGGTGGTATTATTTCATGATTATATGTTATTAAAGCAATATAAATACCTGGTAACATAACAGTAATTATAAAAGCAAATAATCTTATAATTCTCATATAAAAGGCATTAATATTATTTTGATAATAATCATCCATAGTATGAAAAAATTCGATAAAAAAAGCTGGTAAAAGTAAAACAGATGGTGTATTTTCTACAACAATACATATTTTTCCATTTAATAACTTGTAAGATACATAATCCGGTCTTTCAGTAGTTATAACATTTGGGAACAAAGATTTATTATTACTTATATATTCATAAATGTAATTACTATCAGGAATACTATCAATATTTATTTTATTAATTTTATTAACAATTTTTTTTATTAATTTTTCATTAGCAATATCATTTACATATAATATTCCAACTTTAGTATTACTTCTTTTTCCTATTACAATTTCTTTTAATACCAATTCATTATTTTTAATTCTTTTTCTTATTAATCCAATATTAGTTTGATAATTTTCAGTGAATGAATCCTTAGGACCTTTTATTGATTTTTCATTTTCACTACTTCCAATACCACTATCTAATTGTTTTCTAAATTCTAGCGAATAACAGTTGGATCTAAAAAATAATATTACAAATCCATTATATAAGTTAAAAATTGTATCATTATAATTTTTAATTTCATTAACTTTAAAAGACGGAATATATTTTTCTATTAAATTTTTAAAATCAAATAATAGTGATTTATTATTATTATTTATTTCACTTAAAGGTTTTAACAAAAAGTCATTAATGTTTTTAGTATCACATAACGTTTCAAAAAATAATAAAATAATATATTCACCTTTTATATTAATTTTTTTTACAACAAAATCAGGATTTTTTGAAAGATTATTTATTATTTTATTAAACATAAAATCACCATTTTTATTATTAACAATAAATGAATAAATATGCTATAATAAAGAAGGTGATATAACTTATGTATTCAAATATTATTGGTCAAAATAATGAAGGGGAAGGTATAACTAAAATAAATGGAATAATAACTTTTGTACCATTTACATTAAAAGGAGATGTAATTAATTTAAATATTATCAAAAAAAATAAAAAATATAATTATGCAAATTACACGGAAATTTTAAAAAAAAGTATAGAAAGAAAAGAACCATTATGTCAGTATTACTATGAATGTGGTGGTTGTAATTTAATGCATCAAATATATAAATATCAATTAAATTTTAAAATTGATAAAGTAAAAAATAATTTTAAGCATATATGTAATATAGAAATTAATAATTTAAAAATAGAATACGATAATGAATATAATTATAGAAATCATATTACATTATCTGTTGAGAAAGATAAAATAGGTTTTTATAAAAATAAAACCAATCAGATTATAGATATAAATTCATGTTTAATAGCAAGTGAAATAATAAATAAAACCATTAAAGATATAAAATTATTTTTAAGTAAATATCCAAATAATAATATAAAAAGAATAAGTATTAAATCATATGATCAAATTATGATTAATATTGAATCAGATAATTTTATATTAATTAAAGAATTTAAAAAATATGTAAATTATCATTCTCTATATATAAATAATAATTTTATTGATGGCAAAGAAAAATGCACCATACATTTAAAAAACATAAAATATGAAATTTCAAATAAATCTTTTTTTCAAAAAAATACAAATATGACTATTAAGTTATACGATTATATAAAAGATAATATAAACAAAAATGAAAATATTTTAGATTTATATTGTGGCGTTGGTTCAATTGGAATATATGTAGGCGATAAGTGCAATAAAATTGTAGGTATAGAAATAACAAAAGAAGCTATTATAGATGCAGTATATAATGCAAAATTAAATAATATTAAAAATATTAA